>NZ_JADBRF010000013.1:0-147981 GCF_014930485.1 Enterobacter cloacae complex sp. P47BA
CCGGACTCGGAATCGAACCAAGGACACGGGGATTTTCAATCCCCTGCTCTACCGACTGAGCTATCCGGGCAACGGAGCGCATTAAACCGCAATCGCGCCTTATCGTCAACATTATTTCAGGAAAAGCTGTTCAACTGCTTAAGTTTGCGGCAATCTGTACGTTTTCACCGTGAAAATGCACAAATCTTCCAGACAATACCAGGCCGTGCGGCAATGCTGATGACAACAGGAGGGCAGTATGGCAAACGACTGGCTTGAGCTCCGTCAGCATGCGGATACCGGCATTGAAACGATTAAAGCGCACTTCGAAGGCCATGCCTTCGATCCCCACTGGCACGATAGTTATCTGGTCGGGATTACCCTTTCAGGCACCCAGCAGTTCCACTGTCGTCGCGAACGCCACCGCAGCCATCCTGGTGATGCGTTCTTACTGGAGCCGGGTGAAATTCACGACGGCGACGCGCCTGTGGAAGGAGGCTTTACCTATCTCACCTTCTATCTTGACGAGCAGTGGCTGACGCGTACCCTCCGTGGATTATATGAAGCCACGCCGGATCGCTACTCGCTTCACTTTGCTCAAACGCTAACGCGAGAACCTCAGCTGGTCCGTTCTATCGGCGAGACGTTTAACGCATTGCATAGCGATGAGATGAAAATTGTTCAGCAGAGCACAATGGATAAGCTGCTCTCTCAGATCACCTCCCATTGCCACTGGCGTAAGAAACTCCCGTCGCAGCTACAGAGCGCTGCCGTGGCGCACCGCGCACGCGACTATCTTTATGCGCATATCGGCGAGAACGTGGGGTTGTCAGACCTTGCGCGCGAGACGGGCACGGATCGTTTTACGCTGACGCGCTGTTTTAAGCGCGAGTTCAACCTGGCACCGCACGCCTGGCTTATTCAGCTGCGTCTGGCAAAGGCGCGACAGCTGCTGGCGCACGGCGAACAGCCTGTTAATGTGGCTACAGCGCTCGGTTTTGCCGACCAAAGCCATCTGGGACGCTGGTTCCAGCGTGCATACCGCATTTCCCCTGCCCACTACCGCCGGTTGTGCACAAACCTTCCAGACGTTTCCAGAAAATAGCGGCACAGTAATGGCTCTAATAAAAAAGGAGCCATCTGTGAGTCTGATGCCTTATCTGCTGTTTGCCTTTGTCGCGTCGATAACGCCCGGCCCGACGAATATCCTCGTTCTCACTAACAGCCAGCACTTTGGTGTGAAAAATACCATTCCCGCCATTTTGGGGGGATGTATTACGGCGAGTCTGATTGTGCTGATATCGGGTGCCGGCGCCGGGGAGGTGCTGCGTCAGTTTCCTCTGATACGCCAGGCAATGAGTTGGGCGGGCGTGCTGTGGCTAACCTGGATGAGCTGGCAACTGTATCGGGCGCCTGCGGCGAATCTTTCTGAGAAGACGCCTCATCGCTTCACCGCGCAAGCCGCAGCGCTGCTGCAGATGGTGAATCCGAAAACGTGGATGATGGCGCTGGCAGTAGTGAGTCTTTTTGCTCCCGCGAGCATTCATCCGTTAAGAGATATTGCGCTGATGACGCTATGGTTCTTACTGATTTCTGTGATGTGCCTGATGTGCTGGGCGTGGCTAGGGAAGGCGGTAAACCGAGTGTTTCGCACCACCGTGGCGATGGTGCGGTTTCAGCGCCTGATGGCGCTATGTTTGCTCGTCTCCGCCTGGGCGGGCATGCTGGTCTAGGTTAACGCCCCGCCCATACGACACTGGGCAAAGCGCAGAATGTCTTCCGCCAGGCGGTGCGCCGTATCCACATCGGCCTGGCTACGGTTCACCAGCATGCGGCTCAGGCAACCCTCCAGTACGAGCTCCATCTGCTTAGCGACCATTGCCGGGTCATCCACATCAAGCGTTGTCAGCAGTTCGTGGGTGAAGTCATGCGCCGCACGTTTTTGCTGATCCGCCAGCTGGTGTATTGGATGGCCAGGATCGGGATAAAACGTACAGGCAGCAATAAACAGGCAGCCTGGATAACGATTGTTGCTGACGCACTCTGTCAGGGCGGTGTAGCGCGCTAACAGTTTTTGCTCGGCGGTCAGCTCTTCATTCAACATTAGCTGCCTGCGCCAGATATCCACCTGCTGGCTAAGATAGCGTAGGGCATCATAAAGCAGCGCCTCTTTATCCGGCCAGAAGCGCTTAAGCTCATCCAGAGGGTAATCGATACGGTCGGCTACCATCTCAAGCGTGGTGCTGGCGATCCCTTGAATCTCAAGTAGTTGCAGGGCTTGTCCCAGTACGTCTTCGCGTTGCACGGTTATCTCCTCCGCTATTCCCAACGGTATGTCCCGTCTAAAGTGTTGTTTACGGTTGGCGATTGCGCAAATGCGCGCTGAATGCCGGTGCGTCCATAAACCCGGTTACACGCTGTTCTGGCAGCTCTTCCCCCTGCTCATTGAAGAACAGAATGGTTGGTAGCCCGAGTACGGTAAGGTGTTTAAGCAGGGCCTTATCCTGCGCATTGTTGGCTGTGACGTTTGCCTGAAGGAGTACCGTCTCTTTCAGGGCATTTTGCACCAGAGGATCGCTAAAGGTGTATTTTTCAAACTCTTTGCAGGCAACACACCAGTCGGCATAGAGGTCGAGCATCACCGGTTTGCCTTTTGCCTGCGCCAGCGCGCTGTTGAGCTCATCGACGTTCTTAACGTGTATAAAGTTTAAATGTGCCTGCGTCTGGCCCACAGGCGAGCCGAACGCCCAATCCTGAAGCGGGCGCACGCTCACCAACGCGGCGGCGAGCAGGAGAATTTGCACCAGACGCATCCACGCTTTTTTTGCCCCCAGGCTGACGATAAACGCCCAGGAGAAGAACGCCACGCCGAGCATGGCCCACAGGCGCAAACCCCACGCGTCACCCATGATGCGCTCCAGCAGGAACACCGGGAGCGCCAGGATGACAAAGCCGAACGCGGTTTTCACCGTCTCCATCCACGGGCCGCTCTTCGGCAGCAGGCGGTTGCCAAACACCGTCACCAGAATCAGCGGCAGGCCCATCCCCAGCGCGTAAAGATACAGCGTACCCCCGCCGAGCCACATATTACCGCTCTGGGCGATGTACAGCAGGATAGCGCTCAGCGGTGCTGTAGTGCAGGGGGAACAAATCAACCCGGCGATGGCGCCCATTGCGAACACGCCGCCCGCAGAGCCACCCTGCTGGCGATTGCTCATCAGCGTTAAGCGGGTTTGCAGCGAAGAGGGCAACTGAAGCGTGAACAGGCCAAACATCGACAGCGCCAGCAGAATAAATACGGCTGACAGGCCGATTAGCACGTAAGGGTGCTGGAGGGCTGCCTGGAACTGCAGTCCGGCCGCGGCGACCACGAGGCCGAGCGCGGTATAGGTGAGCGCCATGCCCTGCACATAAATAAACGCCAGGAGCAGCGCCTGGGCGGTAGAAAGACGCTGTTTGCCGCCCAGAACAATCCCGGAGATAAGCGGGTACATCGGCAGGACACAAGGGGTAAAGGCAATGCCGATACCAATCAGTAAGGCCCAAAGTGCTGAGAACGGCAGATCGGAAGCAGCTTTGGCTTCGCCTTCATCCCTCACCCTGTCCCTCTCGCCTGAGGGGAGAGGGGAGGCAGCCGCTTTAACTTCAGTAAGCGGAACGATCTTCGTTTCAGGAGGGTAGCAGAAGCCCGCGTCGGCACAGCCCTGATACGTAACCGTCAGCGTGGCATCTTTATCCGCCTGATTCACCGTAACGGGCACGCTTAAGCGCTGGCGATAAATTTCACTTTTACCGTAGAACTCGTCCTCATGCCATTCGCCAGCGGGCATCTGCAATGCGCCAACGTTAGCCTTTGCCGGCATGATGCTGACCTGCTTGCGGTAGAGGTAGTAACCCTCTTTCACCTGCCAGGTCAGATTGAGATCGTGCTGGTTTTGCTGAAAGTCGAAAATGAACGCCTGGTCGGCGGGAATAAAGTTCGAACGGCCGGGCGCGTCAAACAACCCGGCAAATACTGACGTGCTGCACAGCAGCAGGATCAGCGTAAAGAAGCGTTGAGCCATGAGAGATAGTCGTTATCGCCGTGGACCACTGGCAGCACCAGCAGCTCCGGGGTTTGATAAGGATGATGAGACTTGAGGCAGTCAAGGAGCGCCTGCTGATTCGCCAGATTGGTTTTGAGCAACATCTGGACTTCATACTCCTGCTCCAGCTTGCCTTCCCAGTAATAGAGGGAGGTCGCGCCGGGGAGCAGCGTGACGCAGGCTGCCAGTTTTTCGGCCAGCGCTTTGGCGGCGAGATCCTGGGCAGAGGCTTCATCAGGGGCGGTACACAGTACGACAACAGCATCAGGCGTGTTCACAAGTCGACCTCCTCATCACGAAAGTCTTCACTATATCACGCCATGCGATTGGTCATTAATGAAACGGGCCGCAGAGCGGCCCGATTTTAACTATTTTTACAACGGCTAACCGTTTACAGCACAATGCCACCGATGATAAAGCCGAGGACGACGCAAAGCGTAATCGCCACCACGCCCGGGATCAGGAACGCGTGGTTAAACACGTACTTACCGATGCGGGTTGAGCCGGTGTCATCCATCTCAACCGCGGCCAGCAGGGTTGGGTAGGTTGGTAGCACGAACAGGGCGGAAACGGCCGCAAAAGAGGCAATCGCCGTCAGCGGCGTCACGCCCAGCATCAGTGCCGCAGGCATCAGCGCTTTGGTGGTGGCAGCCTGAGAGTAAAGCAGCGTCGCGGCAAAGAACAGTACCACGGCCAGCAGCCACGGATAGTTGTGCAGCAGGTCGCCGGCAACGGTCTGGATGTCGCTGATGTGTGCTTTCACGAAGGTGTCACCGAGCCACGCCACGCCCAGTACGCACACGCAGGCGCTCATACCGGATTTGAAGGTGCTGGCGTTCAGCACTTCGCTGGTGTCGATTTTACAGGTGATGCTAATCAGCGTGGCGATGGTCAGCATGAATACCACAATCGCTTCGTTACGCGGCAGCACCGGGTTCTGGATCAGCCCCACGGTGTCGCTGATGGCGGTCGCGTAGAACATCACGGCGACGATACCGATCAGGAACAGCAGCACGGAGCGTTTCGCGTGCGGCTTCAGCTCGAAGACCTGGCTACCGCGCAGGCTCACTTCACCTTTTGCCAGACGCTCCTGGTAAACCGGATCGTCTTTCAGCTCGGCACCGAGGAAGTTACACAGCACGGCGGTAATCATCACCGCAATCAGCGTGACTGGAATACAGATCGCCAGCAGCGTCAGGTAGCTCACGCCCATCGGCTCAAGGATACCCGCGAAGAAGACTACGGCGGCTGAGATTGGCGACGCGGTGATCGCAATCTGCGACGCCACCACGGCAATAGAAAGCGGACGAGACGGGCGAATCCCCTGTTCTTTTGCCACCTCGGTGATCACCGGCAGCGTGGAGAACGCCGTGTGGCCGGTTCCCGCGAGAATGGTCATAAACCAGGTCACCAGCGGGGCAAGGAAGGTGATGTATTTCGGATGGCGGCGCAGCATGCGCTCCGCCAGGCTCACCAGGTAGTCCATACCGCCTGCCACCTGCATGGCCGCAATAGCGGCAATAACCGCCATGATGATTTCGATAACGTCAAAAGGGATTGCGCCGGGTTTAATCTGAAAGATAAGGGTAAGTACGAGCACCCCGAGACCGCCGGCAAAACCAATGCCGATACCCCCGAGCCGCGCGCCCAAATAAATCGCCAACAGGACGATGACGAGTTCTGCTCCAAACATAAAGACCTGCCTTGCTTATTAACAAGTTGATATTGAATTGTTGTATTTAGGTAACGCCTAAAAAGAAAAAAGGCACGTCACAAGTGACGTGCCTTTCGGAAGCCTAGCCTGAACTGTTACTGTTCGCTTTCATCGGTATATCGTTTTGCTTTATATGCCGGATGCATCAGGTTCTGGGCCGAGAAGATATCGTCCAGCTCGGCTTCGGTCAACAGTCCACGCTCCAGCACGACTTCACGCACGCTCTTACCGGTTTCGGCGCAAATCTTACCAACGATGTCACCGTTGTGGTGGCCGATGAACGGGTTGAGGTAAGTAACGATCCCGATGGAGTTATAAACATAGCCTTCACAGACTTCTTTATTCGCGGTGATGCCGTTAATGCATTTTTCCAGCAGGTTGTAACAGGCATTAGTCAGGATGTGAATGGATTCAAACATCGCCTGGCCAATCACCGGCTCCATCACGTTCAGCTGCAGCTGACCGGCTTCGGAGGCCATGGTCACGGTGGTGTCGTTACCAATCACCTTGAAGCAAACCTGGTTCACCACTTCTGGCACTACCGGGTTAACTTTGGCTGGCATAATGGAAGAACCCGCCTGCAACTCTGGCAGGTTGATTTCGTTCAGGCCAGCGCGCGGGCCGGAGGAGAGCAGGCGCAGGTCATTACAGATTTTGGACAGTTTCACCGCCAGACGTTTCAGGGCGCTGTGTACCATTACGTACGCGCCGCAGTCGGATGTGGCTTCAATCAGGTCTTCCGCAGGCACCACCGGCAGGTTAGACACTTCCGCCAGCTTCTGAACCGCCAGCTGCTGATAGCCATCCGGGGTGTTCAGACGCGTACCGATGGCGGTTGCGCCCAGGTTCACTTCCAGCAGCAGCTCGGAGGTGCGCAGCAGGTTTTTGGTCTCTTCGTTAAGCAGCACGTTAAACGCGTGGAATTCCTGACCCAGCGTCATTGGCACCGCGTCCTGCAGCTGGGTACGGCCCATTTTCAGAATGTCCTGGAACTCAACGGCCTTACGCTGGAAGCCATCGCCCAGCTGGTTGATCGCGTCGACCAGTTTGACCACGGAGGCATACACCGCGATACGGAAGCCGGTTGGGTAGGCGTCGTTGGTGGACTGGCATTTGTTAACGTGGTCGTTCGGGTTGAGGTACTGGTATTCACCTTTCTGGTGGCCCATCAGCTCAAGGCCGATGTTTGCCAGTACTTCGTTGGTATTCATGTTGACGGAGGTACCCGCGCCGCCCTGATAGACGTCAACCGGGAACTGGTCCATGCATTTGCCGTTGTTCAGCACTTCATCGCAGGCAGCGATAATCGCATTTGCCGCGCTTTTAGGAATGGTTTGCAGCTCTTTGTTCGCCAGCGCTGCGGCTTTCTTCACCATCACCATGCCACGGACAAACTCAGGGATATCGCTGATTTTGCTGTTGCTGATGTAGAAGTTTTCAATCGCTCTCAGAGTGTGAACACCATAGTAGGCATCCGCTGGAACTTCCCTGGTACCCAACAAGTCTTCTTCGATACGAATGTTGTTTAACATGTGAACCTTCTTTTCAAGCTGCCGATGGATTGTACTAAACACACAACATATATGTGGTTTTGAATATTTTCTGACCGACGATTATTCCCTCAATCGGCCAGATGTTCGAGATCATATGCTGATGATAGCGAATTGCCGTAAGCTGGATCACTTATTATCGACCCGATTCCATGATAATTATTAATCTGTGAAATGTGTCACCGCTTTAATATTTCCGAAAAAAATATCCGTGCAAACCGATTGAATTTTGGCTAACCGTCTCCATCTCTTACAGACGCGCGACGCGAACACATTCAGACAGGGGCCAGATGGCACCTGCCACACAGGAGATGCCAGTGCGCTGGATACCGTTTATAGCTTTCTTTCTCTATGTTTACATTGAGATTTCTATTTTCATTCAGGTAGCTCACGTGCTGGGCGTCCTGCTGACGCTGATTCTGGTGATCTTCACCTCCGTCATCGGCATGTCGCTGGTGCGTAATCAGGGTTTCAAAAATTTCCTGATAATGCAGCAGAAGATGGCCGCAGGCGAAAGCCCGGCAGAAGAGATGATCAAAAGCGTGTCGCTGATTATTGCTGGCCTGCTGCTGATCCTGCCGGGGTTCTTTACCGACTTCCTCGGCCTGCTGTTGCTGTTGCCGCCGGTGCAGAAGCACCTGACCATTAAGCTGCTGCCGCACCTGCGCTTCAGCCGCATGCCGGGCGGCGGGTTCAGCACAGGGCCAGGCGATACCTTCGAAGGGGAGTATCAGCGCAAGGATGAACAGCGCGACCGTTTAGACCATAAAGACGATCGATAATTTTTTTGCCCGGTGGCTTCGCTTACCGGGCCTACGGATTTTTCCGCTTCGGTAAAAACGCCCACAGCCCCGCCAGCATGACGATGGCGTACACACTCTTCCATCCCACCATCGCCAGTAGCAGCAGGCACAGCATGCCCCCGACGACCGCCAGTGCTTTATAGCGACCTTTCAGCAGACGACAGCCCGCCAGCATGCACAGCAGGTAGATCATGATGAAAATACCGTTGGCGTAGATAATTAGAGCATCGAGGTTGATGTCGAGAAGATAAATACCCAGCGAGCTCAGGACGCAGCAGCCCAGCACAGCATTCAGCGCATTCATAGGGAGTTGACGTTTAGACAACCGTGCGAGGCGGCTCTCAGGTTTGTAGCGCGCCTGTGACCACACCAGACGGGCGAAGCTCTGGATATAAATGTTGAGGCTGGCAAAGCAGGCGAGATAGCCAATCACACAGGCCACCCATAGCGCCTTCACGCCGAAAAGTTTAACCACGATACCCGGTAGCGATGCGGCGGCGGCTTTATCTTCGCCGAACGCGTTGAAGTGCAGCACCAGCACGGTACAGGCCCAATATACGGTGCCCGCCAGCAGTAAACCAATCATCAGAGCGCGGGGAAAATCACGCTCGGGCTGTTTAAACTCGGATGCCAGGTGAGCGAACGCTTCAAGGCCAACAAAACACCAGAACATGACGGATAACGCAGCGAAAAGCTGTGAATGGTCGATATCGTTTATCGCAGGGAAGGGGATATCTGCTACGGTAATGTTACCCGCAAACCAGATGGCGACGATCAGCACGACGATTAACGCTGCAACCAGCGTTTGCAGATTCGCGCTTGAACTGGCTCCGCGCGAGCCCACCCACCAGACGATCGCCAGCGTACCCAGCTCAGCCAGCAGCAGTTGCTCGTCGTGCCAGCCAAACAGCGCCTGTCCAAAGCCGGTGGCGATATGCAGGGCTGCCGGAAGGCCAACGGGTATTACCGACAAAAACAGCCAGCCGGTTACGCGCTCCATGCGCGGACCAAACGCCATGCCGACAAAATGCGCCACGCCGCCCGCGCTGGGGAAGTGCCGCCCGAGTATGGCAAACACAATCGCCACCGGGAACACCAGCAGGATCAGCACCGGCCATGCCCAAAGACTGTTATTTCCGGCGACCAGCGCTGCCAGTGCCGGTACGGCAAACACGCCCGTACCTAACAAGGAGGTTGAAAGCAGGCCAATGCCCTGCGCCAGCCCCAACTCCTGCCTGAGTCCACTCATTTACCTTGCCCTGCCACCATCAAAAGAGAGTGGATGGTAACACTTTCGCAAATTTTTTTTCGATTCCCCCTTGAAGGGGTAAAAAGCTATCCCCATCTCTCAGGGCACTAGTCGGAAAACCGCATGCGGGCCGGCGTCATCCATAACTGATAATGACTTTCTCAAAGGAGAGCTATCAATGAGTATTCGTCCGTTACATGATCGTGTGATCGTCAAACGTAAAGAAGTTGAAACCAAGTCTGCTGGCGGCATCGTTCTGACCGGTTCTGCAGCAGCCAAATCAACGCGTGGCGAAATCATCGCTGTCGGTAAGGGCCGCATCCTGGAAAACGGAACTGTGCAGCCGCTGGACGTTAAAGTTGGTGACATCGTAATTTTCAACGATGGCTACGGCGTGAAATCCGAGAAGATCGACAATGAAGAAGTGTTGATCATGTCCGAGAGCGACATTCTGGCAATTGTTGAAGCGTAATTTACGCACGAGAATTTGAGGAAATAAGAACATGGCAGCTAAAGACGTAAAATTCGGTAACGACGCTCGTGTAAAAATGCTCCGCGGCGTAAACGTACTGGCAGATGCAGTTAAAGTGACCCTGGGCCCGAAAGGCCGTAACGTAGTGCTGGATAAATCCTTCGGCGCGCCAACCATCACCAAAGATGGTGTTTCCGTTGCACGTGAAATCGAGCTGGAAGACAAGTTCGAAAACATGGGCGCGCAGATGGTGAAAGAAGTTGCCTCTAAAGCGAACGACGCTGCAGGCGACGGTACCACCACCGCGACCGTACTGGCGCAGGCTATCATCACGGAAGGCCTGAAAGCCGTTGCTGCGGGCATGAATCCAATGGATCTGAAACGTGGTATCGACAAAGCTGTCGCATCCGCTGTTGAAGAACTGAAAGCGCTGTCCGTACCGTGCTCTGACTCTAAAGCCATTGCTCAGGTTGGTACTATCTCCGCTAACTCCGACGAAACCGTAGGTAAACTGATCGCTGAAGCGATGGATAAAGTCGGTAAAGAAGGCGTGATCACCGTTGAAGACGGTACCGGTCTGGAAGACGAACTGGACGTGGTTGAAGGTATGCAGTTCGACCGCGGTTACCTGTCCCCATACTTCATCAACAAGCCAGAAACTGGCGCTGTTGAGCTGGAAAGCCCGTTCATCCTGCTGGCTGACAAGAAAATCTCCAACATCCGTGAAATGCTGCCAGTGCTGGAAGCCGTTGCGAAAGCAGGCAAGCCGCTGGTTATCATCGCTGAAGATGTTGAAGGCGAAGCGCTGGCGACCCTGGTGGTTAACACCATGCGTGGCATCGTGAAAGTGGCTGCGGTTAAAGCACCTGGCTTCGGCGATCGCCGTAAAGCAATGCTGCAGGATATCGCTACCCTGACCGGTGGTACCGTGATCTCCGAAGAGATCGGTATGGAGCTGGAAAAAGCGACCCTGGAAGACCTGGGCCAGGCGAAACGCGTTGTGATCAACAAAGACACCACCACCATCATCGACGGTGTGGGTGAAGAAGCCGCTATTCAGGGCCGTGTTGGTCAGATCCGTAAGCAGATCGAAGAAGCCACTTCCGATTACGACCGTGAAAAACTGCAGGAGCGCGTAGCGAAACTGGCTGGCGGCGTTGCGGTAATCAAAGTGGGTGCGGCGACCGAAGTTGAAATGAAAGAGAAGAAAGCACGCGTTGACGATGCCCTGCACGCGACCCGTGCTGCGGTAGAAGAAGGCGTAGTTGCTGGTGGTGGTGTCGCGCTGGTGCGTGTAGCCGCTAAGCTGGCTGGCCTGACCGCTCAGAACGAAGACCAGAACGTGGGTATCAAAGTTGCGCTGCGCGCAATGGAAGCTCCTCTGCGTCAGATCGTTTCCAACGCCGGTGAAGAGCCGTCTGTGGTTGCGAACAACGTGAAAGCGGGTGAAGGTAACTACGGTTACAACGCGGCAACTGAAGAATACGGCAACATGATCGACTTCGGTATCCTGGACCCAACTAAAGTGACCCGTTCTGCTCTGCAGTACGCGGCATCTGTAGCTGGCCTGATGATCACGACCGAGTGCATGGTAACCGACCTGCCAAAAGGCGACGCGCCTGACTTAGGTGCTGCTGGTATGGGCGGCATGGGTGGAATGGGCGGCATGATGTAATCATGTTGTTCTGAACCTCTCAGAACGAACCCCGGGCAGAAATGTCCGGGGTTTTTTATTGCCGCTACTCAAATGTTCCCTTCACGCATGCTGCGCCCTCGCACACCATCTGGCGGCCTTTCGCCCAGACCTCGCGGATCTTCAGGTCATCCGTCAGCACCAGGAAATCGGCATCGCATCCGGGCGCGAGCCGCCCCTTATGCTCCAGCCCGAGAAACTCCGCTACGTTACGCGTAAACGGCAGAAGCGCCTCCTCCAGCGGCAGGTGATACCGGCTGACCAGTTGCTGCAGCGTCTGAGGCAGAGATTCGAACCCGGCTACGCCAATGCCCACCAGATTACCGTTCGCGTCAAAATTCGGTTGGCTGCCGTTACCGTCCGAGCTGAGCGTAAGCCGGTTAAACGGCACCTGCGCTTCACGGGCCGTCGCGATGGCGGTGGCGGCATCAATGGGCTCACTGATGCTGGTGGTGATGTCGATATAGCCCCCATCGCGGGCATAATCCAGTGCGGCGAGGAACAGCGCCTGGTCGCGGTTAACGTGGGTTGGCAGCAGCTTCGTGCGTGGCACGTCGGCGTTTTTCAGGATGTTAAGCAGGGGCTCAAGCAGCTTCGGGCTGTTGCCGAGGTGAAACACGGATATGCCCGCTTTAGCGCCCAGCAGCCCGCCGACGCGCGACTGAGCGGCCATATTCGCGAGCTGGTCATTCGCTGGTGCGGAAGAGCGGTGGTCGGAAATCGCGCATTTCACGCCGATGATTTTATCAATCAGCGCCACATCCTTTTCGATGCTGCCGGTAATCGTCGGAGAAGGCAGCCCGTATGCGCCTGTCAGCATCCACGCGCTGATCCCTTCATGCTCAAGCGCCCGCGTTTTTGCCAGCAGAGATTCGGGATGGCGGGTCACGCCGTCGGTACCCAGCAGGCCAACAACGGAGGTGATGCCCGCCGCCACCAGCGCGGACAACCGTACCTCCGGCGTCCGGGTGTGCGGACCGGCTTCACCGCCGCCGCCGATCAGGTGTACGTGCTGATCGATAAAGCCCGGGCAAACCACCGCCCCGGCGAGATCGGTTTCAGGACAGTTAAGCCGCATTGCTGCGCGATCCGTTTTTTCAATCGCGACGATTTTTCCCCCGGCGATGAGCAGATCGCAACGTCCCCGATCCTCCGGCGCGTAAAGGTGCACATTGCGGAAAAGATGGGGTTCCAGCACTGAAAAATCCATTTTTATCTCCTCAGAAGAGTAGCTGCATTACCCACATTGAGAGCAGGGCGTTAATGACGCAGACGGTAATGATGTGCGGATAATACTTCGGGTTAACGCCTGCGGTGCCCAGGCAGCGGCCGGTGTTTTGCACCGGATTGCCCATCAGATAGATGGCGGGCAGCAGAACGGTGGCATCGTGGCCGTTGAGCGTGCCGGCAGCCACCAGGCTGGCGCAAACCCCCACGCCGCCGCCCATACTCATCACCGAGGCCAGCAGGACAGTTGCCGCCGCGCCCGGAAGCCCCCACAGGGCCATAATTGGCTCGCAAATATTGCCAACAATATCCAGCAGGCCGGTCACCTTGAGCGCCTGAATGATGACAAACGCCATAACCACGTTCGGCAGCAGGCTGGTAGTGGCGATGGTAAAGCCTCGGCGGGCGCCATCGATAAACATGTCCATGATATTTTTACGCGGCTGGGCGATCATTTTTTTCCTCCTGAATACGACGATCTTCCATGCGAGCGATCCACAGACGCAGGAGGTTCGCGCCAACAAATTTGAACATCAGTATGACGGCCAGCGGCGTGATTACCGGGACGGTAATAAACGTGAAGAGTGCGGCGCCGGAAGAAAAATAGTTGGTAATGATGGCGCTACCGCTGGTCTGGAAGGTGGCGAAAATGGCGCGCTCGCGATCGGTAATAGCCCCTTCGTCTGTCAACTCTTTGGTCATCCCTGCTGCGGCATCGGTATTTTGCAGGTTGGCGATGAGGGCCAGAGAGCAGACGCCCGGTACGCCAAGCAGCGGGCGCAAAATGGGCGTCATCAGCTGTTGCGCGGCACGCAGCCCGCCGAGCCCCTCGGTGACGGCAATGATCCCGAGCGATAAAATGACCGAAGGCGCCAGTTCAAGGGCAAATAAGAAACCGTCTTTCGCCCCCGTGCCGCCCTCACCGCGAAACGTGAGCGTGCCGTTCACCGGACCGAAGCTGCCGTTTAGGACGGTAAAATCCAGCACGCGCCACCATTCGGTACTTTTGGCGAAAAAGCCTGAGAAAAATACGATGGTGAGCACAAACGCCAGATAGCCCACCCATGTTACCTTTTCATCTCCTGAGGATGATGCACTCATGAAACCCCCTGTTTTAATCGCGTACAAAAGTTGTACGTCGCAACACTAAAAACGATCGAGGGCTAAAACACGATATCCCAAAGGGCATTATCAGAATTCATTTAAGATGTCGGAGGAGTGATGTACGGAATCCGGCTCGCAGAAATGCGCGGGGATTTTTCTTTTAGTCATCTTTTAGGTATAAGATTTACACACGGACAATTACTGTCCAGCTTATTGAAAACGAGGAATAACATGCGCGTAAAAGTCTGTGCAGGGATCGTAGGAGCAGCGTTGCTGCTGGCGGGTTGTAGCTCCAGCAATGAACTGTCGGCAGCGGGCCAGGGCGTTCGCTTTGTGGAAGATAAGCCAGGCAGCGAATGCCAGCTGTTAGGCACGGCCACCGGTGAACAAAGTAACTGGATGTCGGGTCAGCACGGTGAAGAGGGCGGCTCTATGCGCGGCGCGGCGAATGCCCTGCGTAACCAGGCTGCTGCAATGGGGGGGAACGTGATTTACGGCGTGAGCAGCCCGACGCAAGGAATGCTCTCCAGCTTCGTGCCAACGGCCAGCCAGATGAGCGGCCAGGTCTATAAGTGCCCGAACTGAGTTTACTTGCTGATGGCGCTGCGCCCCACCTCGTAGGGCAGGTAAGCGTAGCGCCACCTGCCTTTTAGCGCTGCCGCAGTTGCAAATCCAGCGGCGTCTTACTCGGCTCTCCGCCAATCTCGCGTGCCAGCTTCGGCACCATATAACCTGAAACCAGCGTTAACAGCTCGCGCATAATTTGTCGGGCTTCTTCATCCGTCACCATGAAATGCGCCGCGCCCTGCACGCGATCCAGTACGTGCAGGTAATAGGGCATCACGCCTGCGTCAAACAAGGCATTGCTGAGATCGGCCAGCACCCGGGCACTGTCGTTCACGCCGCGCAACAATACGCTCTGGTTGAGCAGCGTCACGCCCGCCTTACGCAGACGCGCCATTGCCGCGCGAAATTCATCGTCGATCTCGTTCGCGTGGTTGATATGGTTTACCAGCAGCACCTGTAGACGGGACTGCTCCAGGCGCGTGACCAGGGCGTCGGTAATACGCGCCGGGATGACAATCGGTAAACGGCTGTGAATGCGCAGACGTTTGATGTGCGGGATGGCTTCAAGCTGCGTCAAAAGCCAGTCCAGTTCATGATCTTTTGCCATCAGTGGGTCACCGCCGGAAAAAATAATCTCATCCAGCTCTGGATGGGCGGCGATATAGTCCAGCGCAACCTGCCAGTTGCGCTTATTTCCCTGGTTTTCGGCATACGGGAAGTGCCGACGAAAGCAGTAACGACAATTTACCGCACAGCCGCCTTTTACCAGCAGCAGGGCGCGATTGAGATATTTGTGCAGTAAACCCGGCACCACGCTGTTTTGCTCTTCCAGCGGATCGGTGCTGTAGCCCGGCGCTGTAATAAACTCATCCTGCGACGTAAGGGTTTGTTTTAATAAAGGATCGTCAGGGTTGCCTTTTTCCATGCGCGCAACAAACGCGCGGGGAACACGCAGGGCGAAAAGTCGCTTTGCCTCACGGCCAGCAAGCAACTCCGGATGCTGATCGAGGTCTAAAAGACGCAGCAATTCATCAGGACTGGTGATTACATCGGCAAGTTGCGATAACCAATCTTCTCTGGATGGGGTGTTTAGGGTTACAATATGCGCCATTTTGTGGCTTAGCTACCAGTTAACAAATTTAGAGGGCCTTATGGCAACGTACTATAGCAACGATTTTCGTGCTGGTCTTAAAATCATGATGGACGGCGAACCGTACGCGGTTGAAGCCAGCGAATTCGTTAAACCAGGTAAAGGCCAGGCATTCGCACGCGTTAAGCTGCGCCGCCTGCTGACCGGCACCCGTGTTGAGAAAACCTTCAAATCTACTGACTCCGCTGAAGGCGCTGATGTTGTCGATATGAACCTGACTTACCTGTACAACGACGGTGAGTTCTGGCACTTCATGAACAACGAAACCTTCGAGCAGCTGTCTGCTGACGCGAAAGCGATTGGCGATAACGCGAAGTGGCTGCTGGATCAGGCTGAGTGCATCGTGACCCTGTGGAACGGCCAGCCTATCGCCGTTACCCCACCAAACTTTGTTGAGCTGGAAATCGTTGAAACCGATCCAGGTCTGAAAGGTGACACCGCGGGTACTGGCGGCAAGCCAGCAACGCTCTCCACCGGCGCTGTGGTGAAAGTACCGCTGTTCGTACAGATCGGTGAAGTGATCAAAGTGGATACTCGCTCCGGCGAATACGTATCCCGCGTGAAGTAATTTACGTCATGATTCGAGGCGCAGCGCCCGCTGCGCCTGATTTTTGCAGGCAGGGATGATGAAACGTACCGTTAAAATTCTGCTTCTGTTAGCGCTCTCCAGCGTACTGCTTTCCGGCTGTAACACCGCCCGTGGCATGGGGGAAGATATCCAGGACCTCGGTCATATCATTTCTCACGCAGCCAGCTAAGTCCGTCTAATTTTCCTAAAATTGCTTCCTTTTCCGTCAATCGGCGGGATCTTGTCTATTCTTAAGTTGCTATACACAAAACAACTTTGGCTATAAAAGGAAGATATTATGGTTAAGAAAACAATTGCAGCGATCTTTTCTGTCCTCGTGCTTTCCTCCGTGTTGACTGCATGTAATACCACCCGCGGCGTAGGGGAAGATATCTCCGACGGTGGTAACGCGATTTCTGGTGCAGCAACTAAAGCTCAGAACTAATGAAGCATGGACGGTACGGCACGTGAGTTTCACCGTACCGTCAATTCTCTGCTTCCTGCAGGGATAAAAACGGTGAAAAGCGTGTATCCATATGCAGCTTCATGCGGATATTGCGTTTATAGGTATAAACCGTTTTTCCGTTAATGCTCAGGTGAGCGGCTATCTTTTGGTTGCTCGCGCCGTCCATCCATAACGTCAACACTTTCTCCTCCTGTCGTGTCAGCAAGGGGGCGGCCACCGTCGGGCGGTACGTGCTTGCGCGCGAAATTAACGCGTCATTGATAACCGTCGCGATTTCCTCAAGAGGGGCATTTTTCATTAGCGAAGACCAGACCGGGAAGTTCCCGAGCCAGATCGCCAGGTCCTTGTCCTCTCCCGATTGCAGCATAATAAAAGGTAATTTTTCGCTGGCGTTCAGCAAGGAAGAGAGTTGCTGGAAATGGTGAATATCCTGCCTGAAACCATGCAGGTCAGCGATGACCAGCTCAGGTTTCCATTGCAGAATGTGCTCCCTGGCGAGGAATAGATTGTTCAGCCCGGTCACAACGTAGTGCCCCGGGAACAAACCGGAATGATTGAGCCATGCTTCAAACCCGGTGCGGGTGAAGTGACAACGGTCAATCAAAAGAATCTTGAACATATTTTATTCGCAGTCGGCTAGTGGTTTGGCTTCCTGCCATCAGAAAGCACATCATCATAGAGAAGTCCGATGAGCTATAAATGCCTGAACTCCGCGCCATACTGCGGCTATTTCTGGGCTTAACGCATTCATCAGAAAATGATTGAAAAAAAATCACACGCTAACCAAAATATGGGGTGTTATCTGCCTTGCGGGACGACCCGTAAGTGCTTCCTTCATCGGGGACGGCCCCAACTGTTTTTAAGTTAAGGAGCCCGAGATGTCCTGGATTATTCTCTTTATTGCTGGTCTGCTCGAAGTGGTATGGGCGATTGGTCTCAAGTACACCCACGGATTTACCCGCCTGACGCCCAGCGTTATTACCGTTACGGCGATGATCGTGAGCATTGTTCTGCTATCGTGGGCAATGCGTTCTCTGCCCGTGGGAACGGCCTATGCCGTCTGGACGGGGATCGGTGCCGTAGGCGCGGCGATTACCGGCATTCTGCTGCTGGGTGAGTCAGCGAGCCTGGCGCGCATTGCCAGCCTCGCTCTGATTGTTGCCGGTATCATTGGGCTGAAGCTCAGTACCCATTAACGGGGCTGTTTTACCCAAATAAGTTTCGACACATCAAACCCCTGTCGGGTCGCGACGTCCAGCATCTGCTGTTTCATTTCTGACGAAATAGTTGGCGTGCGGGAAAGTATCCACAGATAGTCGCGATCCGGCCCGCAGACCAGCGCGTGACGGTACTCTCTGTCGAGTGCTATCACGTTATAGCCGCCATAAAACGGGCCGAAGAAAGAGACTTTGAGCGCGGCCCGTCGCGGGTCGCCAGTGAAGTAGGCTTTCCCGACCGACTGCTGCCACATCTCCCGATCGGGATTATAGCCCCTGTTGATCACCTGAATACCGCCATCATCCATTGGGCTGTAATTTGCAGTAACCTTCTCTAAGCCCTGCTCAAACCGATGGTCGAGGCGCGCGATTTCATACCATGTTCCGAGGAAGCGTTGAGCATCAAAAGGCGTGACGACGGTAACGCCAGGAGGTGGGGTAGGGGAACTGCAGGCCACCACTAAAAACGCGGCTGTCACCGCGGCGATAACAGGCAAAATGCGCATAGGAGTTTCCTTACTGTTTTTTGTTAAGTGTAGATGACGGCAAGGAAAATGTGGTTTTTGTGCGGTGTGTTTCGCCGGGTAAGCGCAGCGCTACCCGGCAATGTTTTACTGCAGCGCGTCGAGGATACGGTATGCCGCCTCAACTCGCGCCGGGTTCGGATAGCTTTTATTCGCCAGCATCACAATGCCGAGCTGCTTTTCAGGAATAAAGGCCACGTAGCTGCCAAACCCGCCGGTTGAGCCCGTTTTGTGCACCCATGAGGCCTTAACCGGGGGAACGGGTGGATTCACTTCTCTCGCAGGCAACGGTGCCAGCGCCACCTTGTTATCACTGCCTCCGACGACGGTTTTGGCATCGACCGGCCAGTTAAGCATCTCCCAACCTAACCCCTGATACATGGCACCCACGCGCCAGTAGCGAGACTGCGCCAGCGTAATGCCTTGCTTCAGGGGCGTATCCTGCAGTGCGTCAGGGGCCATATTGACCATCACCCAGCTCGCCATATCCTGCACGTTGGTTTTCACGCCATATGCCTCTGCGTCCAGCATGCCCGGTGAAACGTGGACCGCTTTACCGTCACGATATCCCCAGGCGTAATGCGTCTCCTCCGCTTTCGGAACGTTAATCCAGGTATGATCCAGCTTGAGCGGCTTAAAGACCCGCGTCGTCATGGCCTGCTCATAGCTCATGCCGGAAGGTTTGACCGCCAGCGCGCCAAAAAGACCGATGCTGGAGTTGGCGTAAAGACGCGTTGTGCCCGGCTTCCACTGAGGCTGCCAGTTTTGATAGAAGCGCAGCAGAGAAGCGTTATCTGTGACCTCATCGGGCACCTGTAAAGGCAGGCCACCGGCGGTGTAGGTTGCCAGATCCAGCATGCGAATCCCTTGCCACTGCTTGCCGGTCAGATCAGGCCAATATTTGGTTACCGGATCGCCCAGCGAAATTTCGCCGCGGGCAATAGCATCGCCCCCCAGCACGCCGGTGAAGGTTTTACTTATAGAGCCCAGCTCGAACAGGGTTTGCGGGGTGACGGGTTTGTTCGCCGCGATATCGGCCTTTCCAAAGGTAAAGTAGTGTGACTGGCCCTGATAAATCACGGCCACCGCCATGCCTGGAATACCCTGCGCTTTCATCAGGGGCGTAACGTTGCGTTCTACCACGTCAGCCAGCTGTTTTTCCGACATCGGCGCGGCGAGTACAGAGCAGGATGTGCTGAGCAGCAGGGCGCAGCAAAGGAATTTTTTCATCATCAATTATCTTCCATAATAGCAGGTCAAGGGAGTGTCCGGGCCCGGCAGACCGCTGTAGTCTGTTGGATTTGACTATGGCTGACAAACGGTTAAATTTAGCATGAGCTGTTAATTTTTCTAACGGATGGAACAATGACCCGCAGCTATCTTCCGCTTAATTCGCTTCGCGCCTTCGAAGCGGCCGCCCGGCACCTCAGTTTTACGCATGCAGCGATAGAGCTGAACGTTACCCATTCTGCCATCAGCCAGCACGTTAAGGCGCTGGAGCAGCATCTGAATTGCCAGCTGTTTGTCCGCGTCTCGCGCGGCCTGATGCTGACCACTGAGGGGGAAAATCTGCTGCCGGTGCTGAATGATTCATTCGATCGTATCGCCGGAATGCTGGATCGCTTTGCTAGCCAGCGCGCTCAGGAGAAGCTAAAAATTGGCGTAGTAGGGACTTTCGCCACGGGTATCCTGTTCTCTCATCTCGCGGACTTTCGCCGCTATTATCCGCATATCGATCTTCACCTTTCCACCCATAACAACCGCGTCGATCCGGCTGCTGAAGGGCTTGATTATACGATCCGCTACGGCGGTGGGGCGTGGCACGGCACCGAGGCGCAATTCCTGTGCCCTGCGCCGCTGGCGCCGCTTTGCTCGCCCGAAATCGCCGCCGTGCTCCAGTCTCCGGCCGACATCCTGAAGTTTACCCTGCTGCGCTCTTACCGACGCGACGAATGGTCGGCGTGGATGCAGGCGGCAGGCGAGCATCCTCCGTCGCCAACGCACCGGGTGATGGTGTTTGATTCGTCTGTCACCATGCTGGAAGCCGCACAGGCAGGTATGGGCATAGCCATTGCGCCTGTCGATATGTTTACCCATTTGCTGAACAGCGAGCGCATCGTGCAGCCGTTTACAACGCAAATTGATCTGGGCAGTTACTGGTTAACGAGACTGCAGTCGCGGGCTGAAACGTCCGCAATGCGTGAATTTGCCCAGTGGCTGGTGGGAAAGATGCAGAAATAAAAGGCCCGCCGGATGGCGGGCCAGAAGCGTCAGATAGTGACCACGGCAATCAGCGTCACCACGGTCAGGATGGTTGCCAGCCCGTAGAACACCCATTTACCGCTCGGCACATGGATTTTCAGGTCATGCATCGCATGGTGAATGCGGTGCAGGCCGCACCACAGCGGCAGGACGATCATCAGGAAGATGAACACGCGGCCAATAAAGCTGCTCGCAAACGCCAGCACGCGCTCGTAGCTCAGCGCATCGCCCGGAAACAGCCCCAGCGGCAGCATAATGCCGACCAGCAGGATGATCACCGGGGCGATGATGGCACTCCACATGCCGCCTGCGCCAAACAGGCCCCAGAAGACCGGCTCGTCTGAACGTTTTGGATTTGGATTGATCACAGTAGTCTCCTTACCAGAACAGTGCGACAAACAGAATGACAACAGTGACCAGGATCGTCACTGCCCATAGCCCTTTAATGACTGGCTCCGGCCCCATTTTTTCGTCTTTAATGATGATGTTTGCCGCTTTTGGCGCCAGTTCAAACCAGGTTTTTGTATGAAGTAGCGCCGCCGCGAGCGCGATCAGGTTCAGAACCACGATGATTGGGTTTTGCAGGAAACCGACAAAGTTCGCCCAGGTTTCCGGCCCGTGTTTAAGGGCAAAAACGCCATACATTAACTCAAGGCTGAACCAGACCGCCGGTACCGCCGTGCCTTCACGCAGCATATAGAAGCGATAAAACGGCAGGTTTTTCCACCAGGTGGACGGCACAGGCCGCACGTAGGCTTTGCGTTTAGTCGTCATCATGCACTCCTTAGCGTGGTTTCAGGGTAGCGATAAGAAAGTCTTTCGAGCTTTCCACTTTACCCTGCTGAATTGCGGCGGCCGGGTCGACGTGCTTCGGACAGACTTCGGAGCAGTAGCCCACAAACGTACAGGTCCAGACGCCGTTCTGGCCGTTTAGCTGCGCCATACGTTCTTTTTTGCCGTGGTCGCGGCTGTCTTCGTTATAGCGGTGCGCCAGGGTAATGGCGGCCGGGCCGATGAACTCCGGGTTCAGGCCAAACTGAGGACAGGCGGCGTAACACAGGCCGCAGTTGATGCAGCCGGAGAACTGATGGTATTTCGCCATCTGCGCCGGCGTCTGGGTGTTCGGACCCTGGTCCGGCGTGCGCGGGTTGCCGATGATGTACGGCTTAATCGCTTCCAGGCTTTCGATAAAGTGGGTCATATCGACCACCAGATCGCGCTCGATTGGGAAGTTGCCCAGCGCTTCAACCTTAATGCCCCTGGTGTAATCACGCAGGAAGGTTTTACAGGCCAGCTTCGGCACCTTGTTGACCATCATGCCGCAGGAGCCGCAGATCGCCATGCGGCAGGACCAGCGGTAGCTCAGGTCCGGCGCCAGGTTGTCTTTGATATAGCCGAGCGCATCCAGGAGGGAGGTTTGCTCGTCATAAGGCACTTCGTAGAAAGCGCTGTGGGGGGCGGTATCCACTTCCGGGTTGTAGCGCACCACTTCAACTTTCAATTTTTGCATCTCAGCCATTCGCCTTCTCCTTCTTCTCGGCGGCTTCTGCTTCTGCGCCATACACGCGTTTAGCCGGTGGCAGCGTGGTGATTTTCACGTCGCTGTAGTCCAGACGCGTGGTGCCATCCGCATCGCGCCAGGCGAGAGTGTGTTTCAGGAAATTGACGTCGTCACGTTCGGTGCAGCCTTCGTCCAGACGCTGGTGGGCGCCGCGAGACTCTTTACGCGCCAGCGCAGAGTGCGCCATACATTCCGCGACGTTCAGGCCGTGGCCAAGCTCAATGGTATAGAGCAGGTCGGTGTTGAAGACGCTGGAGGTATCGGTGATGCGCACGCGCTTGAAGCGCTCCTGAAGCTCCGCCAGCTTGTCGACGGTTTTCTGCATCAGTTCCGGCGTACGGTAGATACCGCAGCCTTCTTCCATCGACAGGCCCATCTCGTCGCGGATCTTCGACCAGTTCTCGTTGCCTTCCTGGTTCACCAGATCCTTCAGGCGTTTTTCAACGTCTGTGACCTGCGCATCCAGCGCCGCACCGTTTGCTTCGCCTGCGGTTGCCGCACGCTCCATGGCGCGCTCGCCCGCCATGCGGCCAAAGACGACCAGCTCTGCCAGCGAGTTAGAGCCCAGACGGTTGGCGCCGTGCAGGCCGACGGAGGAACACTCGCCCACGGCGAACAGCCCTTTAATGCGGGTTTCACACTGCTGGTCGGTTTCAATCCCGCCCATGGTGTAGTGCGCGGTTGGGCGTACCGGTATCGGCTCTTTCACCGGGTCGACGCCCACGTAGGCTTTTGCCAGTTCGCAGATAAACGGCAGACGCTCCAGCAGTTTCTTCTCGCCCAGGTGACGCAGGTCGAGATAGACCACGTCGCCGCGCGGCGTTGAGATGGTGTTGCCCTTGCGCCACTCGTGCCAGAAGGCCTGAGAAACTTTGTCGCGCGGGCCGAGCTCCATGTATTTGTTCTTCGGCTCGCCGAGCGGGGTTTCCGGGCCCATGCCGTAATCCTGCAGATAACGGTAGCCGTTTTTGTTGACCAGAATACCGCCTTCACCGCGGCAGCCTTCCGTCATCAAAATGCCGGAGCCCGGCAGGCCGGTTGGGTGATACTGCACAAACTCCATATCGCGCAACGGCACGCCGTGGCTCAGCGCCATGCCCATCCCGTCGCCGGTGACGATGCCGCCGTTGGTGTTGTAGCGATAGACGCGACCTGCACCGCCCGTTGCCATCACCACCGCATTGGCGCGGATCTGGACGAGCGTGCCTTCCATCATATTCATCGCCACCAGGCCACGTGCATGACCGTCGTCGACCAGAATGTCGAGTACAAAATGTTCATCGAAGCGCTGAATTTGTGGGAACTGAAGGGAGGTCTGGAAGAGGGTGTGCAGCATGTGGAAGCCGGTCTTATCGGCGGCGAACCAGGTGCGTTCGATCTTCATGCCACCAAAGCGGCGGACGTTAACGCTGCCGTCCGGACGGCGGCTCCACGGGCATCCCCATTGTTCCAGTTGGGTCATTTCCGTTGGGCAATGGTGCACGAAGTAGTCAACGACATCCTGTTCGCAAAGCCAGTCGCCCCCTGCAACCGTGTCGTGGAAATGGTATTCGAAGCTGTCATGATCCTGCGCGACGGCGGCGGATCCTCCTTCTGCTGCCACCGTGTGGCTGCGCATCGGATAGACTTTTGAAATCAATGCGATTTTAGCGTTCGGGTTGGCTTGTGCCGCAGCAATTGCAGCGCGTAATCCAGCCCCGCCAGCGCCTATTACGGCAAGATCGGCTTGAAAAGTTTGCACGACATTCCTCCAGATTTTTGTTTTCCCGCAATGCGATGAACTAAAGGACGTTCACCTGCCCGAACGGGCGATTGCGGAAGCGATTCCACTGCTCCTTTATGGGTATAACAGTATAACCGCGTAGTTGTGAGGGAAATTTGACGTGTTCGATTTTTTTGCTGTTCTGTGCGGTGATTTATCATCGTGATTGATGAATCGCATCACAAAATAATCCACGTAAATGAAATACGCGTTTTTACTGCGCAAAATTTGTCTCTGCCACTGCTAACGAGTAGACTTCGTGCCCTTGTCTGAAATCGGAGAAAAACTCATGAGCGAAACGGCCACCTGGCAGCCGAGCGCATCCATCCCAAATCTGTTAAAACGCGCCGCAATTATGACGGAGATCCGCCGTTTCTTTGCCGACCGCGGCGTCCTGGAGGTGGAAACCCCGTGCATGAGTCAGGCAACGGTAACGGATATTCATCTGGTCCCGTTTGAAACCCGTTTTGTTGGCCCAGGCCACTCCCAGGGCATGAATCTGTATCTGATGACCAGCCCGGAATATCACATGAAGCGCCTGCTGGCGGCGGGGTGTGGTCCGGTGTATCAGCTGTGCCGCAGCTTCCGTAATGAAGAGATGGGGCGTCACCACAACCCGGAATTCACCATGCTGGAGTGGTACCGCCCGCACTATGATATGTACCGCCTGATGAATGAGGTGGACGATCTGCTGCAGCAGGTACTGGACTGCTCAGAAGCCGAAACGCTCTCCTATCAGCAGGCCTTCCAGCGCCATCTGGAAATCGATCCGCTGTCGGCGGACAAAGCCCAGCTGCGTGAAGTGGCGGCAAAACTGGATCTGAGCAACGTGGCGGATACCGAAGAGGATCGCGACACGCTGCTGCAGCTGCTGTTCACCTTCGGCGTGGAACCGCAGATTGGCAAAGATCGCCCGACGTTTGTCTATCACTTCCCGGCAAGCCAGGCGTCACTGGCGCAGATCAGCACAGAAGATCACCGCGTGGCAGAGCGTTTTGAGGTTTACTACAAAGGCATCGAGCTGGCGAACGGCTTCCACGAGCTGACCGACGCGCGCGAACAGCAGCAGCGTTTCGAGCAGGATAACCGTAAGCGCGCCGCACGCGGTCTGCCGCAGCAGCCGATTGATGTTAACTTGCTGGAAGCATTAAAAGCCGGTCTGCCGGATTGCTCCGGCGTGGCGCTGGGCGTGGATCGTCTGGTCATGCTGGCGCTGGGCGCCGAGCAGCTGGGCGATGTGATTGCCTTTACGGTCGATCGCGCCTAAAGAATGGCCGGGTGGCGCTGTCGCTTACCCGGCATATAGTATCTGTGGCAATATTCCTTTCCATTTCTTCTCCGCAACATTAAAAACTGCCATTTTCTCTGTACACGGGTCTTTTTCTTAAATTGCCTCGTATAGCCACAATGTTAGTCTGGTCATCTGCTACCATCCGCGCAGTTTAATTCCTCTTCGGATGGTTATATGTCCCAGTCACTCAAAAAGATGACCCTCACCGGGCTCATTCTGATGATTTTTACGTCAGTTTTTGGCTTTGCCAACAGCCCGTCGGCTTTCTATCTGATGGGCTACAGCGCGACGCCGTTTTATATCGTTTCTGCTCTGTTCTTCTTTATCCCGTTTGCGCTGATGATGGCGGAGATGGGCTCGGCTTACCGGAAAGAAGAGGGCGGTATCTATTCATGGATGAACAACAGCATCGGCCCGCGCTACGCGTTTATCGGGACGTTTATGTGGTTCTCCTCCTACGTCGTCTGGATGGTCAGCACGGCGGCCAAAGTCTGGGTGCCGTTCTCCACGTTTCTTTTCGGCGCGGATAAAACGCAGGTCTGGTCTTTAGCCGGGCTGAGCTCCACGCAGGTGGTCGGAATTCTGGCGGTGTGCTGGATGGTGGTGGTGACGCTGGTGGCGTCAAAAGGCATCAACAAAATTGCCCGTATCACTGCCGTTGGCGGTATTTCCGTGATGTGCCTGAACCTGGTGCTGCTGCTGGTGAGTATCGCCATTCTGTGCCTGAACGGCGGACACTTCGCGCAGGAGGTGAACTTCGTTTCATCGCCTAATCCGGGCTATCAGTCCGGGCTGGCCATGCTCTCCTTCGTGGTATTTGCCATTTTTGCCTACGGCGGTATTGAAGCGGTAGGTGGGCTGGTCGATAAGACCGAGAACCCGGAAAAAAACTTTGCCAAAGGGATTATTTTTGCCGCCATCGTTATTTCCATCGGCTATTCGCTGGCGATTTTCCTCTGGGGCGTTAGCACTAACTGGCAGCAGGTGTTGAGTAACAATACCACTAACCTCGGGAACATCACCTACGTGCTGATGAAAAGCCTGGGAATGACGCTGGGTAACGCCATGCACCTGACGCCGGAAGCATCGGCCACCCTTGGGATCTGGTTTGCGCGCATTACCGGCCTGTCGATGTTCCTAGCCTATACCGGCGCGTTCTTCACGCTAATCTACTCGCCGCTGAAAGCAATCATCCAGGGTACGCCAAAAGCGCTGTGGCCAGCACGCATGACGCAGCTCAATACCGCAGGCATGCCTGCCAACGCCATGTGGATGCAGTGTCTGCTGGTGTGCGTGTTCATTCTGCTGGTGTCATTTGGCGGTGATACCGCGTCTGCGTTCTATAACAAGCTGACCCTGATGGCGAACGTGTCGATGACGCTGCCGTACCTGTTCCTGACGCTGGCGTTCCCGTTCTTTAAGGCGAAGCGGGATCTTGAGCGTCCGTTTGTGATCTTCAAAACTCGCGCGGCAACGCTGCTGGCGACCACGGTGGTGGTGCTGGTCGTGGCGTTTGCCAACATCTTTACCGTTATTCAGCCCGTGGTTGAGGCGAACGACTGGAACAGCGCGCTGTGGATGGTCGGTGGGCCAGTCTTCTTCTCGCTGCTGGCGATGGGGATTTATGAGAATTACCGCCGGCGCTCAATGGCGTACGTCACGGAAGTGGCGTAGCGGTAAAATGCCCCTCCCGAAAGGGAGGGGAGAACGATTACAGACTTCCCGCCGGGCGCGATCTTGCCGCCGACGTGAGCGTTTTACCCATCTTGCGTCCGTCCATGCTTTCCAGACGCATCTGGAACGGTGGGAACGGCATATCAATACCATGCTCGCGGAAGCCCGCCAGAATCAGCTGGTGGATCTCATGGCGCAGCGGCATGCGGTGTCCCATTTCGGCGGCGTAGATACGCAGTTCGAAAATCTGGATCCCCTGCTGTAAATCAACCAGGAATACTTCCGGCGCAGGGTTATCGAGCACCAGCGTACAGCGTTCAGCGGCGGTGTAGAGGATCTGCGTGACCTCTTCACTGTTGGCATCCGACGGCGCCGGTACCGTCAGCACCACGCGCGTGACGGAGTCCGACAGGGACCAGTTGATAAACTGCTCGGTAATAAATGCCTTGTTCGGCACGATGATCTCTTTACGGTCCCAGTCGCTGATCGTGGTGGCGCGGGTGTTGATCTTCGTTACGCTCCCGGTCAGATCGCGGATCGTCACCGTATCGCCAATGCGAATTGGCTTTTCAAACAGGATGATCAGGCCGGATACAAAGTTAGCGAAAATCTCCTGCATGCCAAAGCCAAGGCCAAACGTCAGCGCGGCCACCAGCCACTGCAGTTTAGACCACTCAATACCAATCATTGAAAACCCGACCATTCCGCCAAACAGCAGTATCAGGTATTTCGTAATGGTCGTAATGGCGTATCCCGTGCCGGGGGTTAAATCCAGATGCTGCAGCAGCGCCAGCTCCAGCAACGCCGGGAAGTTACGCACCAGCTGGGTGGTGATGATCAGCACCAGAATGGCAATCAGCACCGCGCCTAAGGTGATCGGCTCCAGGCTTTCAACGCCCTGCACCGTGGACGTCACGTCCCACAGAGAGATGTTCTCCAGGAAGCCAAACGCGGAATGAATTTCCGACCACAGGAAGATCACCGACAGAAGGGCAATCAGCATCAGGAGGGAGCGCACCAGGCGCAGAGACTGGGTACTGATGGCATCCAGATCCAGTTCGACCTCGTCCGCATCCATCGTGCCTTCCGTGCTGTTGACATGGGTTGGCTCTTCCTCGCCACGGGCACGCTGAGCGAGGATCTCTGCCCGGCGATGCTTGGCGCGGTCAAAGGCCAGACGGCGGCGCTGGATCAGCATCCCGCGACGGATCACGTGATACACCACCAGCAGCAGGAACCAGATCGCCACCGACGTTTCCAGTCGCGCCAGCAGCGCCTTCGAGGTTGCCAGGTAACCTACCGCCGCTGCCAGCATCGCAATCAGAGGAGCGCTCAGCAGCAGGTTCCAGAGCAGCCGGTTGAACATGTTATCGCCGCTGCCGGATTTATCCAGATAGAGCGGTATCCCCGCGCGTTTCAGGCTGAGCGTGACGATGGCCAGCGCGCCGCAGATCAGCATAAAGCAGAGGCGGCCCAGCGAGCCTGAGAATTCCCGGTCGTTGAGATTATCAAACATGATCAGCGCCATAATCAGCGGCACAATCAGCCCGATGCTCATCAGGTAATAGCGCATGGCCCGCGCCACGCGGTTACGAGGCCAGCCAAAGTGGGCGATGAACAGGCCGTTGGGTCGCGCGAACGTCGCGCAAATCATCACAACCCACAGCAACGGTACCGTGGCGGTGACGCCATCGCCAATGGCGACCGCGAGCGGATAGGGCCAGGCTTCCCGCAGGCCATAGCCAAGCGTCATCCACAGCACCGGTAGCGGAGAGGCGACGAGAATCGACCAGAACACGGTGCGCAGCGTCAGCCAGAAGTGATCCTGAGTGACTTTCCCCACCCGCGCGCTGGAACGCTCCAGGAAGCGGGTGAAATGTCTGCGCGAATAAATGCTGAAGCCCACCAGAACCAACGCGCCCAGCAGCGGGAAAATCGTCTCTTTACTGGTCAGCATCATCACGCTGGCCTGTCCGAGCTGGCTAAAGGTGTCGAGCGAAATCAGGCGGCGCAGATCCTGAACGATCTCAATTGGCCACGAGAAGGTCATTGGACGTACGTCGGATGTCCAGAAGAGATAACGGTGCGTCGCCTCGTTCACCTCTTTCAGGGCATCTTCCAGCTGGCTGTTGGACACTTTTAGCTTGGTCAGCTCAAGAATCAGCGTATCCCCGCCCTGGAGCAGTGAGTTCAGCAGTTCGCGCTGGGTGCGCAGCTGGGCTTCCAGAATACGGTTTTGCTCGCTGGTCAGAGGTTGTCCGTCAGCCTGACGGATCTGGCGTATTTGCGGCTGCTTATTGAGAAGATCTTCAAAGTGCAGTCGCTGCACGCGCAGCTGGGCCATCTCGGTATCCAGCTGCTGCGGTTTCGGCATTTCCGGCAGGCGCGCGACCTGGGCGCGTAACGCTTCGCCCAGCAGGTTTGATGACCCGAGCCACTGGGACTGCTCGCGCAGGGTGTTGAGCGCCTGGCGCACCTGCAGGGTTTGATTCGTCGCCTGACGCTGCTGGGAGGCAACCAGATCCATACGCTGCGCCTGCTGATTCAGGGCGGCAGAAAGCTCGCGGTTGACCTTAAACTGATCGACGATACCTTCCGGCAGATTGGCGCTGTTTTCCGCCAGCAGCTCGGTGCTTTCAAGCGCTCGCTCGGCTTCGCGCTGGCGCTGGCTGTTAAGCAAATTACGCAGGGCCTGAAGGTACGCATCCAGCTGCTCGCTCTGCTTCTGAGCGAGTTCAGAGCGCATCCGCGCCAGCTCCTGGCGGTTGTTGGCGGAAAGCTGCGCCAGCTCCAGCTCATCCACAAGGGCCTTCAGACGGGCAGATTCCGCCTGCAGACCCAGATTTTGCGCCTGAGCCTGCGGCGTGTTGCCGCTTTGCGTACCCACGCGGCGCTCAACGTCGTTAAGCTGGCGGCGGGCGTCGGTTTGCTGCTGCGGAAGCTGGCTGAGGGAGTCGGCAATTTCACGCGCTCGCTCCTGCTCCTGCTGAGCCTGGCGGCTCTTTTCCAGGAGCTGGCTGCTGACCTGCAGGATTTCCTGGTTCAGGGCGTCGGTGGTCATGCCTTCCGGCACTTCGCGGGGCTCATCGCGCAGATTAGCGAGCTGCGCGCGCAGCGTTTGCGAGAGTTTAGGGAAGTTGTCGATAACCTGCTGATACTGCTGAGCGCGCTCAAGCGAGCCTTTCCGCTCTTCAAGCGCGTTCAGTGCGGACTGGAGTGACTCAACGGTCTCTGGCTGAGCGGGTTTAGCCGCTTTCGCCTGCTCCAGCTCCTGGGTTATCTGTTTGGCGTCGGGGGCTGTCGCTGCGTACGCCCCCATGCTGAGGCACCAGGCCATCAGTAGAACGATAATCGGGCGCACGTCAGCGATCCTTCTGTTGTTAGCCTTCGTCTTTTTTGTCGTCAACCAGCGGACTGGCGTCGTGCTCGGCGTCGATCTCTTCTTGCGGCAGCGGAGCAGGTTCTGCATCCGGCGTCACGAAGGTTTCGGTAGAGACCGCCAGCGGCTGACCCAGTTTGGTGACCGACAGGCTTTCGAGCTGCTCAGCCAGCTTCACTTTGCCCGGCGCAAACAGGTTGATGACGGTAGAGCCCAGCTTAAAGCGACCCATCTCCTGGCCTTTCAGCAGGGCGACAGAGCCTTCTTCTTCACCGGCAGGCCACGTCCAGCGCTTGATCACGCCTTCACGCGGCGGGGTAATGGTGCCAGCCCAGACGGTTTCGATGCTGCCGACAATGGTCGCGCCCACCAGAATCTGCGCCATAGGGCCGAATTCAGTATCGAACAGGCAGATGACGCGTTCGTTACGGGCAAACAGGTTCGGTACGTTTTGCGCGGTCAGGTGGTTCACGGAGAACAGATCGCCCGGCACGTAGATCATCTCACGCAGGATACCGTTACACGGCATGTGTACGCGGTGGTAGTCGCGCGGTGACAGATAGGTGGTGGCAAAGGTGCCGTTGCGGAACAGGTCCGCCATCAGGTAATTGCCCGCCAGCAGCGCTTCCAGGCTGTAGTTATGGCCTTTCGCCTGCAGGATTTTGTCGTCTTCGATGTTACCCAACTGGCTGATCACGCCGTCTGCTGGCATCACCAGGACGTTAGGGTCGGTGTTCAGCGGGCGCACTTCGTCGCGCAGCGGGCGCACGAAAAACTCGTTGAACGTGCGGTAGCTGGCGGTGTCCGGCTTCTGCGCTTCTTTCATGTCGACCTTGTAATACTTAACGAAAAGGTCGATGACCAGTTTGGTCAGCCAGCCCGCGCGTTTGCTTGCGCCCCAGCCCGCCAGGCGAGTGAGCCACAGTTTTGGCAGAATGTATTGAAGCGAAAGTTTAAATGCGTTTAACAAGGTAGCCTCCAGGCCATTGTTTTGTCGTTCCTGATCCGGCAGTAAGCCGCCGGAACCTGAAAAAAGGGGACGATTTTAGCGATGCTTAGCTTAGTTGTCAGTTATCAGAATCAGAAAAGTTTTTACGCGTTTTTACCTGATCCATGCTCTCAAGAATGCGGTGGTAATTCTCGAAGCGGGTCTCCGCGATTTCACCTTTCTCAACCGCTTCGCGGATAGCGCAGCCTGGATCGTTATCGTGTTTGCAGTCGCGGTATTTGCAAGCGCCTAAATAATCATGGAATTCGACAAATCCATTAAAGATTTGTTCCGGCTCAAGATGCCATAAACCGAATTCACGCACGCCCGGTGAGTCGATCACATCGCCGCCGTGAGGGAAATGATAGAGACGTGAGGCGGTGGTGGTGTGCTGGCCGAGGCCCGAGACGTCAGACACATCGTTAGTGAGGATCTCCTGCTGGAGGCCGAGAAGGTTGTTTAGCAGGCTCGATTTCCCCACGCCGGACTGACCCGCAAAGATGCTGATGCGATTGGTAAGCGCCTCTTCCAGCGGTTTCAGTCCGTCTTTGGTGTAGCTGGACACCATCAGAACGCGGTAGCCAATCTTGCGGTAGATATCCATCTGCTCATTAACGAAAGCCATGCCTTCGTCATCCAGCAGATCGATTTTGTTCAGCACGATAATCGGTTCAACCTGCAGCGTTTCACAGGCGACAAGGTATCGGTCGATAATATTGAGCGAAAGTTCGGGCAAAATCGCCGATACGATGACAATCTGGTTAATGTTGGCGGCAATCGGCTTCACCCCGTCGTAAAAATCGGGACGGGTTAACACGGACGTACGCTCATGGACCGCTTCAACGATACCTTTTACCGTAACGCCCTCTGCCGCCTCTTTACCCGGTCGCCAGACGACGCGGTCGCCGGTCACCAGAGAACGAATGGTCCGGCGAATGTTACAGCGGTGGATTTCGCCATCGGCGGATTCCACGTCGGCGTGCATACCGAAACGGCTGATAACTACGCCTTCCGTTGGTTCGCCAAACAGGTTGTCGTCGTAATCGACCTTCTCCGAAGTGGTTTTAAGACGGCGCTGATGATTGGCATTCACGCGGCGCTGCTGCCCTTTGGAGAGTTTATTTTTACTCAATCGCACTGGCTCCTGGTCGCCCGTAAGGGGCAAAACCTCTATGATACACTCTAATTAATACTAGTTAACCTGCTACTGCCGGTTATGCGAGAAGGGTGGAAAATAACATGAGCGCGGATGAAAACAACCTGATTTGGATCGATCTCGAAATGACCGGGCTGGATCCCGAGCGCGATCGCATTATTGAGATTGCAACCCTGGTGACCGATGCCAACCTGAATATCCTTGCCGAAGGGCCAACGATTGCGGTGCATCAGTCCGACGACCAGCTTGCGCTGATGGATGAGTGGAACGTGCGTACCCACACCGGCAGCGGTCTTGTCGAGCGCGTGAAGGCGAGCACGCTGGGCGATCGCGAGGCGGAACTGGCGACGCTCGAATTTCTGAAGCAGTGGGTACCAGCGGGTAAATCGCCGATCTGCGGGAACAGCATCGGTCAGGATCGCCGTTTCCTCTTCAGGTACATGCCGGAGCTGGAGTCTTACTTCCATTACCGCTATCTGGACGTGAGCACCCTGAAAGAGCTGGCGCGCCGCTGGAAACCTGAAATTCTGGACGGCTTTAAAAAACAAGGTACGCACCAGGCGATGGACGATATCCGCGAGTCCGTGGCGGAACTCGCGTACTACCGCGAAAACTTTATTAAGCTGTGATTTTGAGATCCGGCACCTTGCGTGGCCGGGTTTTTGTCGTTAAATTGTTCAGCTTGCCGATTAAATAAGCACTTGAACTGAATTTCGAAAAAATCACTTTAAGGGGGGTTGCAGCTAAAAGGATTTCTCGTATAATGCGCCTCCCGTAACGACAGAGAATTACACGTTACGACAGCAACAAAAGCAGTACAGATTTGCGGGAATAGCTCAGTTGGTAGAGCACGACCTTGCCAAGGTCGGGGTCGCGAGTTCGAGTCTCGTTTCCCGCTCCAAAATTTGAAGGTGCTTCCACAGCACAGACTGCCCAAGCGGGAATAGCTCAGTTGGTAGAGCACGACCTTGCCAAGGTCGGGGTCGCGAGTTCGAGTCTCGTTTCCCGCTCCAAAATTTGAAAGTGCTTCTAAAGCACGGACCACCCAAGCGGGAATAGCTCAGTTGGTAGAGCACGACCTTGCCAAGGTCGGGGTCGCGAGTTCGAGTCTCGTTTCCCGCTCCAAATTCTTCTTCATCTCTAAAATATCCACAGCGAAAAAACGCGCTGGGGACGTTTTCTATTGCATCTGAAATACTCTTGTAAACAGAGTTATCCACAGAATTCGCGCTTTACCCAAACCGTACAGAAAGTTAGCAGGGTGAATAATATCTTCCTAAGTCACTGTATTAATTGGATAAAATTTCATTTCAAAATGTTATTGAGATCACTTGACCTCTTCTCAAGTCCAGATGGCGCTTGAGTTTTTATTTTTATTCACAGGCTGTGAATATATCACGCATCCCGCGTAAGCCCTTTTTCAATCACCCTAACCAGCCGCTGTTTCTTAGGAAGCTGCACCTCGACCACGCAGGCATTTCGCTTCTCGATTTGCTGCGCAATCGCCCATTCTATGTGTTCATCAAGAAGTGGGTGCTCACCTCTACGGCTTTCGAGCGCCTGAATATTCGCTTCATCCCACGGGGCATTGCCCAGCGCGACGGCCACGTTTCGCAGCCAGCGCAGGTGGCCGATACGCCGAATAGCGGAACCTTCCGTCACCTTCAGGAACCAGGCTTCGGTCCAGGCGAACAGTTCAATAAGCTGTGGCGCATGCAGCGCCTTACGCGGGCTGAAGTCCTCTTCGTCCGTCAGCTGTGAATAGCGGTTCCACGGGCAAATCAGCTGGCAGTCGTCGCAGCCGTAGATCCGGTTGCCGATAAGCGGTCGGAACTCTTCCGGGATCGCCCCTTCAAGCTCTATCGTGAGATAGGAGATGCAGCGGCGGGCATCAACGGTGTAAGGCTCAACGATGGCGCCCGTCGGGCAGATGGTCATGCAGGCCACGCAGCGGCCACAGCCTTCCTCCACCGGGCCATCTACCGGCAGGGGTAAATCTATCAGCAGCTCACCGAGGAAGAAGAACGATCCGGCGTCGCGGCTCAGGATAAGTGAGTGCTTACCTGTCCAGCCAAGTCCGGCTTTTTCGGCGATCGGGCGCTCAAGAACAGGCGCGGAATCGACAAAGGGTCTAAAATTCAGCGAATCACAGTGCTGCTGAATGGTTTCCCCGAGTTTTTTTAAGCGGTTACGCAGAAGCTTATGGTAATCACGTCCCAGAGCGTACCGGCTGACGTAACCCAGGGAGGGATTTTTTAGCGTGCGCGCAAAGGCCGCGTTGGCAGGCAGGTAGTTCATGCGCACGCTGATGACGCGTAGTGTACCCGGTAAAAGTTCATGTGGACGGGCGCGCATCATGCCGTGACGCGCCATCCACTCCATTTCGCCGTGGTATTGTTTGTCCAGCCAGGCCTGCAGTTTTGGCTCGCTGGCTGAGAGGTCGGTATCGGTAATGCCTACCTTCTGGAAGCCAAGCTCAGCACCCCACTGTTTTATTTTTTGCGCTAATTCATTGAGATCGAGGGGCTGTGACATGACGGACCATACGGTGAAGAAAAACCCCGCAAGTATACCACATTCCATCTGGCATGCGGATGACCTCCGGCGCGCCGAAAAAGAGGCCGCAGACAGTCTCGGCATTACCCTTTATGAACTGATGCAGCGCGCGGGAGAGGCGGCGTTTAACGTTGCCCGCAGCGCGTACCCGCAGTCCACTCACTGGCTGATTTTGTGCGGGCACGGCAATAACGGCGGCGACGGCTACGTCGTTGCGCGTCTTGCCGTTGCAGCCGGTCTCCGCGTTACCCTGCTGGCGCTGGAGAGTGATAAGCCCCTGCCGGAAGAGGCCTGCGCGGCGCGGGAGGCATGGCTGAACGCAGGCGGCGTGATTCATGCTCCTGATATCGTCTGGCCGGAAGATGTTGATCTGATTGTTGATGGTCTGCTGGGGACCGGGCTACGCAGCGCTCCTCGCGAAAACATTGCCGCGCTTATTGAACACGCTAACGGGTACTCTGCGCCGGTCGTCGCGTTGGATATTCCGTCGGGCCTGATCGCACAGACCGGCGCGACGCCTGGCGCCGTTATTCAGGCTGCGCACACCGTGACCTTTATCGCTCTGAAGCCGGGCCTGTTAACCGGAAAAGCGCGGGATGTGGTCGGCGTATTGCACCATAACGCGTTGGGGCTGGAGAGCTGGCTCGTTGGACAGGAAACACTCCTGTCGCGCTTTGATTCCTCGCAGCTAAAAGAGTGGCTTCCGCCGCGCCGCCCAACGTCTCACAAGGGCGACAACGGCAGGCTGGTGATTATTGGTGGCGATCGCGGTACGGCAGGCGCGGTTCGCATGACCGGTGAGGCGGCACTTCGCAGCGGTGCCGGGTTAGTGCGAGTACTCACTCGCATTGAAAATATTGCGCCAATCATCACAGCCCGACCGGAACTGATGGTCCATGAGCTTACGCCCCAGACGCTGGAAGAAAGCCTCGAATGGGCGGATGTGGTGGTTATTGGTCCCGGGCTTGGACAACAGACATGGGGTAAACAGGCCCTGCAAAAGGTCGAGAATTTTCGTAAACCGATGCTGTGGGATGCCGACGCGCTTAACCTTCTGGCAATAAATCCGGATAAGCGTCACAATCGCATTCTGACGCCACACCCCGGCGAAGCCGCGCGCCTGCTTAACTGCAGCGTGGCAGAAATTGAAAGCGATCGCTTACTTTCTGCTCAGCGTCTGGTAAAACGTTACGGAGGTGTTGCCGTTTTGAAAGGGGCAGGAACCGTTGTCGCCAGTGACGAGACGCAGGGCATTATTGATGCCGGAAATGCGGGCATGGCGAGCGGCGGTATGGGCGATGTGCTTTCAGGCATCATCGGCGCATTGCTTGGACAGAAACTTCCCCTTTATGATGCAGCCTGTGCGGGCTGCGTGGCCCACGGCGCGGCAGCTGACAGGCTTGCTGCGCGGGAGGGGACACGCGGTATGCTGGCCACCGATCTCTTTTGCACGCTGCGGCGTGTTGTTAACCCGGATGTGATTGACGTAGAAAATGACTAATCGAGCGATTCCTTTACCTGATGAACAAGCCACTTTAGATCTCGGCAAGCGCGTGGCGCAGGCCTGTCAGGGGGCAACCGTCATTTATCTGTATGGCGATTTAGGTGCGGGTAAAACCACCTTCAGCCGGGGTTTTTTGCAGGCGTTAGGGCATAACGGGAACGTGAAAAGCCCTACCTACACGCTGGTCGAGCCGTACACCCTCGACAATCTTATGGTGTACCACTTTGATTTATACCGCCTTGCGGATCCTGAGGAGCTGGAATTTATGGGGATCCGTGATTATTTTGCCAACGACGCCATCTGCCTGGTGGAGTGGCCGCAACAAGGTGCGGGTGTGCTGCCTGACCCGGATGTCGAAATTCACTTAGATTACCAGGCTCAAGGGCGTGAGGCTCGCATCAGTGCGGTTTCCTCATCAGGGTGTTCCTTACTGGCGCGTCTCGCCGGTTAAGAGTAGGGATGACGGGATGATTAGTCGCGTTAAAGGTTGGGTGTTGGCTGCGACGGTGCTGCTGTGCGCGCAGGCCGGGGCGGCAAGCCTTTCGGATATTCAGGTGTCAAACGGCGAAAGCCAGGCCCGGATTACGTTCAGCTTTATGGGCGACCCTGAATACGCGTTTTCACAGCCAGACAGCCACAGCGTGGCGCTGGATATCAAACAGACAGGCGTGATCCAGGGGCTACCGCTGCGGTTCAGCGGTAACAACCTGGTGAAAAGTATCCGCTCGGGTACCCCTCAGGACAGCCAGTCGCTGCGCCTGGTGGTCGATCTGACCGAAAAGGGCAAAACGAAGGCGGTGAAGCAGCAAAACGGGGCGAACTATACGGTGGTCTTCACCATCAATGCCGATGTTCCGCCGCCTCCGCCGCCACCGGTTGTCGCGAAACGCGTGGAAGAGCCGGTGTATACGCCTCGCCCATCGGAACCTGCGCGTAATCCGTTTAAATCGCAGAACGATCGCATAACCGCGGCAACCAGCAGTAACACGGTAACGCGTCCGGCGGTCAGCGCACGGCGTACGGTCAGCGGTGACAAAGTGATTATCGCCATTGATGCCGGGCACGGTGGACAGGATCCTGGAGCGATTGGCCCGGGCGGCACGCGAGAGAAAAATGTCACTATTGCGGTGGCCCGCAAGCTGCGGACGCTGTTAAACGATGATCCGATGTTTAAAGGCGTACTAACCCGCGACGGCGACTATTTTATCTCTGTGATGGGCCGCTCAGACGTGGCGCGTAAGCAAAACGCCAATTTTCTGGTCTCCATTCACGCGGATGCCGCGCCGAACCGTAACGCGACGGGCGCCTCGGTATGGGTCCTGTCGAACCGCCGGGCAAACAGCGAAATGGCCAACTGGCTGGAAGAGCATGAGAAACAGTCTGAACTGTTAGGCGGCGCGGGTGATGTGCTGGCAAACAGCCAGTCTGACCCATACCTCAGCCAGGCGGTGCTGGATTTACAGTTCGGTCATTCTCAGCGCGTCGGGTATGATGTCGCCACTAACGTATTGAACCAGTTGCAGGGCATCGGGGCATTGCATAAGCGCCGCCCTGAACATGCGAGCCTGGGCGTTCTGCGCTCGCCGGATATTCCGTCAATTCTGGTAGAGACGGGCTTTATCAGCAATAACAGTGAAGAGCGCCTGCTGGGCAGCGACAGCTATCAGCAGCAAATTGCCGAAGCGATTTATAACGGTTTACGTAAATATTTTGAGGCGCATCCTCTGCAGTCCGCGCCGCAGGGCGGAGCAGCCCAGACGGCCAGCGCCGCGCAGCCGGGTGGGTTGACCGCCACAAATTAAGGAGAATTCATGCCGATTCAGGTTCTGCCGCCGCAGCTCGCGAACCAAATCGCCGCCGGTGAGGTGGTGGAACGCCCTGCGTCGGTGGTGAAGGAGCTGGTTGAAAATAGCCTCGATGCGGGCGCCACCCGCATTGATATTGATATCGAACGCGGCGGCGCAAAGCTTATCCGCATTCGCGACAACGGCTGCGGCATCAAAAAAGAGGAGCTGGCGCTGGCGCTGGCGCGTCATGCCACCAGTAAAATTGCCTCTCTGGATGACCTGGAAGCGATTATCAGCCTCGGTTTTCGCGGCGAAGCGCTGGCCAGTATCAGCTCGGTTTCTCGTTTAACGCTGACCTCCCGCACCGCTGAACAGCAGGAAGCCTGGCAGGCCTACGCTGAAGGGCGGGATATGGACGTCACGGTCAAACCCGCGGCGCACCCTGTCGGTACTACGCTGGAAGTTCTGGACCTGTTCTACAATACTCCCGCCCGCCGCAAGTTTATGCGTACCGAAAAAACCGAGTTCGGCCATATCGACGAGATCATCCGCCGAATTGCGCTCGCCCGTTTCGACGTCACCATCAACCTCAGCCATAACGGCAAGGTGATGCGCCAGTACCGCGCGGTGGCTGAAGGTGGTCAGAAAGAGCGACGGTTAGGCGCTATCTGCGGGACGCCGTTCCTGGAGCAGGCGTTGGCTATCGAGTGGCAGCACGGCGATCTGGCTTTACGCGGCTGGGTGGCCGATCCGAACGCCAGTAGCGCGGCGTATTCTGAAATTCAGTATTGCTACGTGAATGGCCGCATGATGCGCGACCGCCTCATTAATCACGCCATTCGCCAGGCCTGCGAAGACAAGCTCGGGGCCGATCAGCAACCGGCCTTTGTGCTTTATCTGGAGATCGACCCGCATCAGGTGGATGTCAACGTCCATCCTGCCAAGCATGAAGTACGGTTCCATCAGTCGCGTCTGGTGCATGATTTTATCTACCAGGGCGTGCTGAGCGTGCTGCAACAGCAGCTTGAACCCACGCTGCCGCTGGAAAAAGAAGACTCCGCACCGCGCCCCATTCCGGAAAACCGTGTTGCTGCGGGCCGCAACCATTTTGCGGAGCCTGCCGTCGCGCGTGAACCAGACGCCCCGCGTTTTTCCTCTGCAGGAGCCGCGCCGCGTCCGACGGGCGTGAACTACCCGAACGCTCAGCCCGGCTATCAGAAGCAGCAGGGGGCGCTGTACCGTAAACTGCTGGAAACGCCCGCAGTCGAGCGCAAAGAGCACATTTCGGTGGCGACACCTTCCCTTGAAGGCCATAGCCAGAGTTTTGGCCGGGTGCTGACGATTATCGCACCGGATATGGCCCTGCTTGAGCGCGACGGCAAACTGCTGCTTCTGGCGCTTCCGGTTGCCGAACGCTGGCTCAAGCAGGCGCAACTGACGCCGGGGGAACATGCGGCCTGTGCGCAGCCGTTATTGATCCCGGTTCGCCTGAAAATATCCGCTGAAGAAACAAGGGTATTGCAGCGTGCAGAGGCCCAGCTGGCGCAAATGGGCATTGAAATTGTGCTCGAACCACAACATGTGACAATTCGCGCAGTGCCTTTACCCTTACGCCAACAAAATTTACAAAACTTGATTCCTGAACTGATAGGCTACCTGGCGCAGCAAACATCGTTGGAGGCTGCTAACACCGCGCAGTGGATCGCCCGTCATCTGGCCAGCGAACATTCACCGTGGAGTATGGCGCAGGCGATTACCGTGCTGGCGGAGGTGGAACGCCTCTGCCCACAACTGGTGAAAGCGCCGCCGGGTGGGTTATTACAACCTGTTGATTTAAAAACGGCGATGACCGCCCTGAAACATGACTGACGTAAGCAAGGCGAGCCTGCCAAAGGCAATTTTTTTAATGGGCCCAACGGCCTCTGGCAAAACAGCGTTAGCCATTGAGTTACGTAAAGTTTTGCCTGTAGAGTTGATTAGCGTTGATTCCGCCCTCATCTATCGAGGGATGGACATCGGCACGGCGAAGCCCGGCGCAGACGAACTGCGTGCGGCACCGCACCGTTTGCTGGATATTCTCGACCCGGCAGAGGCTTACTCCGCAGCGGATTTCCGCCGGGATGCCTTAGCTGAGATGGCCGAGATAACGGCGGCGGGGCGTATACCGCTGTTGGTTGGCGGAACCATGCTCTACTTCAAGGCGCTGCTCGAAGGTTTGTCACCCTTACCTTCTGCAGATCCTGAAATCAGAGCAAAGATTGAGCAGCAGGCGGCAGAGCAGGGGTGGGACGCATTGCATAAACAACTGGCAGAGATTGACCCGGTTGCGGCGGCGCGAATCCATCCAAACGATCCGCAAAGGCTTTGCCGGGCACTGGAAGTTTTTTTCATTTCGGGTAAAACTTTAACGGAACTGACGCAAACGTCAGGAGACGCTCTGCCGTATCAGGTGCATCAGTTCGCCATCGCCCCGGCGAGCCGTGAACTGCTCCATCAACGAATTGAGCAGCGTTTTCATCAGATGTTGGCTTCAGATTTTGAAGCAGAAGTGCGGGCGCTATTTGCCCGTGGAGATTTGCATACGGATATGCCTTCCGTTCGTTGTGTGGGATACCGCCAGATGTGGTCGTATCTTGAAGGTGAGATTTCATACGATGAAATGGTTTATCGAGGTGTTTGCGCCACGAGACAGTTAGCGAAGCGCCAGATCACCTGGTTGCGCGGTTGGGAGGGGGTTCACTGGTTAGACAGTGAAAAACCGCAACAGGCGTTAAACGATGTGATTGAGGTTGTTGGTGATATCGCCCACTGAATGTGTACAATTGAGACGTATCGTGCGCAATTTTTCAGAATCGCAAGGTTCTAAGTACAAAACAAGCATATAAGGAAAAGATAGAATGGCTAAGGGGCAATCTTTACAAGATCCGTTCCTGAACGCATTGCGTCGGGAACGTGTTCCAGTTTCTATTTATTTGGTGAATGGTATTAAGCTGCAAGGTCAGATTGAGTCTTTCGATCAGTTCGTGATCCTGTTGAAAAACACGGTCAGCCAGATGGTCTACAAGCACGCTATCTCTACTGTTGTTCCGTCCCGTCCGGTCTCTCATCACAGCAATAACGCTGGCGGCGGCACAGGCAGTAACTACCATCATGGCAGCAACGCGCAGGGTTCTTCTGCTCCTGCGCAGGACAGCGACGAGACCGAATAAGGTTTTAGCTGTTATCCACACGGGGAGCCAGGGATCCTGCGTTCCCCGCTGATCTTTTTAGAGAGGTTTACGCTTGTTTGACCGTTATGATGCCGGTGAGCAGGCGGTGCTGGTACACATCTATTTTTCGCAAGACAAAGATATGGAAGACCTCCAGGAGTTTGAATCTCTGGTCTCTTCCGCCGGTGTCGAAGCAATGCAGGTGATTACCGGTAGCCGTAAAGCGCCGCACCCAAAGTATTTTGTTGGTGAAGGTAAAGCAGTAGAAATTGCGGATGCCGTAAAAGCAACCGGCGCGTCAGTCGTGTTGTTTGATCATGCGCTGTCTCCAGCCCAGGAGCGCAACCTGGAAGCTCTCTGCGAGTGCCGTGTTATCGATCGCACGGGATTGATTTTAGACATTTTTGCTCAGCGTGCCCGTACCCACGAGGGGAAATTGCAGGTTGAGCTGGCGCAGTTGCGCCATCTGGCGACGCGTCTGGTGCGTGGCTGGACCCACCTTGAAAGACAAAAAGGCGGGATTGGTTTGCGCGGTCCGGGTGAAACCCAGCTCGAAACCGACCGCCGTTTGCTGCGTGGCCGTATTACCCAGATCCTCTCACGTCTGGAACGTGTCGAGAAACAGCGTGAACAGGGGCGTCGGGCGCGAACCAAAGCCGACATCCCCACGGTGTCGCTGGTGGGCTATACCAACGCCGGTAAATCCACCCTGTTTAACCAGATAACCGAGGCCCAGGTGTATGCCGCAGACCAGCTGTTTGCGACCCTGGACCCGACGCTGCGCCGCATTGACGTTGCAGACGTGGGTGAAACAGTGCTGGCGGATACCGTAGGGTTTATCCGCCATCTGCCGCACGATCTGGTGGCGGCGTTTAAGGCGACGTTGCAGGAGACGCGTCAGGCGACCCTGCTGCTGCACGTGATTGATGCGGCTGACGTACGCGTGCAGGAGAACATCGATGCGGTGAACGTGGTGCTGGAAGAAATTGACGCCCACGAAATTCCCACCCTGTTGGTGATGAATAAGATCGATATGCTGGAGGATTTCGAACCGCGTATCGACCGTGATGAAGAGAACAAACCGATTCGGGTCTGGCTTTCTGCTCAGGCCGGAATCGGTGTGCCACTGCTTTTCCAGGCTTTGACAGAACGTCTTTCCGGTGAGGTAGCTCAGCACACGCTGCGACTGCCGCCACAGGAAGGCAGGCTGCGCAGCCGGTTTTATCAGCTTCAGGCGATAGAAAAAGAGTGGATGGAGGATGACGGCAGCGTGGGGATGCAGGTGCGTATGCCGATCGTTGACTGGCGTCGCCTCTGTAAACAAGAACCTGCGCTGGCGGACTATATCGTCTGATCAGAAAGGGGAAGCCTGAAAAATTCGCCCTTGCATAACAAATATGGAGCATATACATGGCGTGGAATCAGCCCGGTAATAACGGACAAGACCGCGACCCGTGGGGAAGCAGCAATAATCAAGGCGGCAACTCTGGGGGAAATGGCAACAAAGGTGGTCGCGAGCAGGGGCCGCCGGATCTGGATGATATCTTCCGCAAGCTGAGCAAAAAGCTTGGTGGCCTTGGCGGAGGAAAAGGTTCTGGCTCGGGTGGCAGTTCCAGCCAGGGACCGCGCCCGCAATTAGGTGGCCGCCTGGTGGGCATCGTTGCTGCCGGGCTGGTGATCGTCTGGGCAGCCAGCGGGTTCTACACCATTAAAGAAGCAGAACGCGGCGTGGTCACCCGTTTCGGTAAGTTCAGCCATCTGGTGGAGCCGGGCCTGAACTGGAAGCCGACCTTCATTGATGACGTGACCGCAGTTAACGTGGAGTCCGTCCGTGAACTGGCCGCCTCCGGCGTGATGCTGACCTCGGACGAAAACGTGGTGCGCGTTGAGATGAACGTGCAGTACCGCGTGACCGATCCTGAGCGTTATCTGTTTAGCGTGACCAGCGCCGATGACAGCCTGCGTCAGGCGACCGACAGCGCCCTGCGTGGTGTGATCGGCAAATACACCATGGACCGCATCCTGACCGAAGGTCGTACCGTTATTCGTAGCGATACCCAGCGCGAGCTGGAAGAGACGATTCGTCCGTACAACATGGGTATCACCCTGCTGGACGTCAACTTCCAGGCTGCACGTCCGCCGGAAGAGGTAAAGGCCGCGTTTGACGATGCGATTGCTGCCCGTGAAAACGAACAGCAGTACATCCGCGAAGCAGAAGCGTACACCAACGAAGTTCAGCCGCGTGCTAACGGTCAGGCGCAGCGTATTCTGGAAGAGGCGCGTGCGTATAAGACCCAGACCATCCTGGAAGCTCAGGGTGAAGTGGCTCGCTTTGCGCGCATCCTGCCGGAATACAAAGCCGCCCCGGAAATTACCCGCGAGCGTCTGTATATCGAGACTATGGAAAAAGTGCTGAGCCACACCCGCAAAGTGCTGGTTAACGACAGCAAAGGCGGAAACCTGATGGTTCTGCCGCTGGATCAGATGCTGAAAGGCGGTTCTGCACCGGCAGCGAAAGACACCAGCGGAGCGAACAACCTGCTGCGTCTGCCGCCAGCCTCATCAGGCAGCTCCAGCGCGAACACAACGCCTTCTTCGAACGATGGTGACATTATGGACCAACGCCGTGCTAACGCGCAGCGTAACGACTACCAGCGTCAGGGGGAATAAGGATGCGTAAGTCAGTTATTGCGATCATCGTCATCGTACTGGTCGTGCTTTATACCTCGATCTTTGTGGTGAAAGAGGGCGAGCGTGGGATCAAGTTCCAGTTCAGCAGCGTCGTGCGTGATGGCGACAAACGTCCGGTGATTTACGAGCCGGGCCTGCACTTCAAGGTGCCGTTCATTCAGTCTGTGAAAACGCTTGATGCGCGTATCCAGACCATGGATAACCAGGCCGACCGTTTCGTGACCAAAGAGAAGAAAGACCTGATCGTTGATTCTTACATCAAATGGCGCATCAGCGATTTCAGCCGTTACTTCCTGGCAACGGGCGGCGGTGACGTGTCTCAGGCAGAAGTGCTGCTGAAACGTAAGTTCTCTGACCGTCTGCGTTCTGAAATTGGTCGTCTTGATGTGAAAGACATCGTGACCGACTCCCGCGGCCGTCTGACCCTGGAAGTGCGCGATGCGCTGAACTCCGGTACAGCGGGCACCGAAGACGAAGTGGCAACGCCAGCAGCGGATGACGCGATTGCTAAAGCGGCCGAACGCGTTCAGGCTGAAACCAACGGTAAAGTGCCGGTGATCAACCCGAACAGTATGGCGGCGCTGGGTATCGAAGTGGTTGACGTGCGTATCAAGCAGATCAACCTGCCAGCGGAAGTGTCCGAGGCGATCTACAACCGTATGCGCGCCGAGCGTGAAGCGGTAGCCCGTCGTCACCGTTCACAGGGTCAGGAAGAGGCTGAAAAACTGCGTGCGGCAGCGGACTATGAAGTGACCAAGACGCTGGCGGAATCTGAACGTCAGGGCCGTATCCTGCGCGGTGAAGGCGATGCGGAAGCGGCGAAGCTGTTTGCCGATGCATTCAGTCAGGATCCAGACTTCTACGCCTTTATCCGTAGCCTGCGCGCTTACGAGAATAGCTTTAAGAGCAACCAGGATGTGATGGTGCTCAGCCCGGACAGCGATTTCTTCCGTTATATGAAGACGCCGACCAACGCAACGCGATAAACTTAGGCTCGTTTGAGTATTCAAACCACCGCTCCCAACGGAGCGGTGGTTTTCTTTTATAAGGATGAAAAATGAATTCAACGATCTGGCTCGCGCTGGCCCTGGTTCTGGTGCTGGAAGGTCTCGGCCCGATGCTCTATCCGCGCGCGTGGCGTCGTATGATCGCGACCATGAGCCAGCTACCGGATAATATTTTGCGTCGTTTCGGCGGTGGTCTTGTGGTTGCCGGTATCGTTATCTACTACATGTTGAGGAAAACGATTGGCTGATCAAAAACTAGCCGCAATTGGCGTATTTTAAGGTCAAAAAGTGCTGTATATCTGAAAAAGCGATGGTAGAATCCATTTTTAAGCAAACGGTGATTTTGAAAAAAATGGGTAACAACGTCGTCGTACTGGGCACCCAATGGGGTGACGAAGGTAAAGGGAAGATTGTCGATCTTCTGACTGAACGGGCTAAATATGTTGTACGCTACCAGGGCGGTCACAACGCAGGCCATACTCTCGTAATCAACGGTGAAAAAACCGTCCTCCATCTTATTCCATCAGGCATTCTTCGCGAAAACGTCACCAGCATCATCGGTAACGGCGTTGTGCTGTCTCCTGCTGCGCTGATGAAAGAGATGAAAGGTCTGGAAGACCGTGGTATCCCTGTTCGTGAGCGTCTGCTGCTCTCCGAAGCCTGCCCGCTGATCCTGGACTATCACGTGGCGCTGGACGTGGCGCGTGAAAAAGCGCGTGGCGCGAAAGCGATCGGCACCACCGGTCGTGGTATCGGCCCGGCTTACGAAGATAAAGTTGCACGTCGTGGTCTGCGCGTCGGTGACCTTTTCGACAAAGCGACCTTCGCTGAAAAACTGAAAGAAGTGATGGAATATCACAACTTCCAGCTGGTGAACTTCTACAAAGCTGACGCTGTTGACTACCAGAAAGTGCTGGATGACGTCATGGCGATTGCAGACATTCTGACCGGTATGGTTGTTGATGTATCCGATCTGCTGGACCAGGCGCGCAAGCGTGGCGATTTCGTCATGTTCGAAGGTGCGCAGGGTACGCTGCTGGACATCGACCACGGTACCTATCCGTACGTTACTTCTTCTAACACCACCGCGGGTGGCGTGGCGACCGGCTCTGGCCTGGGTCCACGTTATGTGGATTACGTTCTGGGCATCATCAAAGCGTACTCTACTCGCGTAGGTGCGGGTCCATTCCCGACCGAACTGTTTGATGAAACCGGCGAGTTCCTGTGCAAGCAGGGTAACGAATTTGGCGCGACCACTGGTCGTCGTCGTCGTACCGGCTGGCTGGATGCGGTTGCCGTGCGTCGCGCAGTGCAGATCAACTCCCTGTCTGGCTTCTGCCTGACCAAGCTGGACGTACTGGACGGCCTGAAAGAAGTGAAAATCTGCGTAGGTTACCGTATGCCAGATGGCCGCGAAGTGACCACCACTCCGCTGGCTGCTGACGACTGGGAAGGTATTGAGCCAATCTACGAAACCATGCCGGGCTGGTCTGAGACCACCTTTGGTGTGAAAGAGCGTAGCGGCCTGCCGCAGGCGGCGCTGGATTACATCAAGCGCATTGAAGAACTGACCGAAGTGCCGATCGATATTATTTCTACCGGCCCGGATCGTACTGAAACGATGATCCTGCGCGACCCGTTCGACGCATAATCTTCGTGACTGCTGGCCTGCGGGGAGACCCGTAGGCCGGATAAGCGTAGCGCCAACCGGCGACCGCTCCTGGATCTCCGCTTTTTCGCCCCGTCTGTCAAATAAATTAGCCGCTAACTATCTGGCTGGTTTATCATCATTAATGAATATCTCTGCGGTTTGACCGCGTTTTCCCTTTTTCCTGAGGTTGATGTGCAGTTAACAAGTTTCACCGATTACGGCTTACGCGCGCTGATTTACATGGCGTCGTTACCCGAAGGGAAGATGACCAGTATCTCTGAAGTCACAGAGGTATACGGTGTGTCCCGTAATCATATGGTCAAAATAATCAATCAACTTAGCCGTGCCGGATACGTTGCTGCCGTCCGCGGGAAGAATGGAGGGATCCGTCTTGGTAAACCGGCACAGAGTATTCGTATCGGGGATGTGGTACGCGAGCTGGAGCCCTTGTCTCTGGTGAACTGCAGCAGCGCGTTCTGCCACATTACGCCCGCTTGCCGCCTGAAACAGGCGCTTTCTAAGGCCGTGCAAAGTTTTCTCAAGGAACTGGATAACTACACGCTGGCCGATTTGGTTGAAGAGAATCAACCGCTTTATAAATTATTGCTGGTGGAATGAAGAAAATTTCCACCGGAGCTGACAACGGAGGAACCGACATGTCACAAGATCCTTTCCAGGAACGCGAAGCCGAAAAATACGCGAATCCTATCCCCAGCCGCGAGTTCATCATTGAACACTTAACAAAACGCGAAAAACCCGCCAATCGTGAAGAACTTGCCGTTGAATTAAATATTGAAGGTGAAGAGCAAATTGAAGCCCTTCGCCGCCGCCTGCGCGCGATGGAGCGTGACGGGCAACTGGTCTTTACCCGCCGCCAGTGCTACGCGCTGCCGGAACGCCTCGATCTGCTGAAAGGGACCGTCATTGGTCACCGCGATGGCTTTGGCTTCCTGCGCGTGGAAGGCCGTAAGGACGACCTTTACCTCTCATCCGAACAGATGAAAATGTGCATCCACGGCGACCAGATCCTGGCGCAGCCGTTGGGTGCAGACCGTAAAGGCCGCCGCGAAGCACGCGTGGTTCGCGTGCTGGTGCCAAAAACCAGCCAGATTGTGGGTCGCTACTTTACCGATGCGGGCGTAGGCTTCGTGGTGCCGGACGACAGCCGTCTGAGCTTCGATATTCTGATCCCACCTGAAGAGGTGATGGGCGCGCGCATGGGCTTTGTGGTGGTGGTTGAACTCACCCAGCGTCCGACCCGTCGCACCAAAGCGGTCGGTAAAATCGTCGAAGTGCTGGGCGATAACATGGGCACCGGCATGGCCGTCGATATGGCGCTGCGTACTCATGAAATTCCGTACGTCTGGCCGAAAGCGGTCGAAGAGCAGATCGAAAACCTGCGCGAAGAAGTACCGGAAGAGTCCAAAGCGGGCCGTGTGGATCTCCGTTCCCTGCCGCTGGTCACGATCGACGGTGAAGACGCCCGCGACTTCGATGACGCGGTCTACTGCGAGAAAAAACGCGGCGGCGGCTGGCGTCTGTGGGTGGCTATCGCTGACGTAAGCTATTACGTTCGTCCGCACACGCCGCTGGATAACGAAGCGCGCAGCCGTGGTACGTCGGTCTACTTCCCGTCGCAGGTGGTACCGATGCTGCCGGAAGTGCTCTCCAACGGCCTGTGCTCCCTGAACCCGCAGGTTGACCGTCTCTGTATGGTATGTGAGATGACCATCTCCACCAAAGGGCGCTTAACGGGCTACAAATTCTACGAAGCGGTAATGAGCTCGCACGCGCGTCTGACCTATACCAAGGTCTGGCATATGCTGCAGGGCGACCAGGACCTTCGCGAGCAGTACGCGCCGCTGGTTAAACACATTGAAGAGCTGCATAACCTCTACAAAACGCTGGAGCAGGCGCGCGAAGAGCGCGGCGGGATCTCCTTTGAGAGCGAAGAAGCGAAGTTTATCTTCAACGCCGAGCGCCGCATTGAGCGTATCGAACAGACCCAGCGTAACGATGCGCACAAGCTGATCGAAGAGTGTATGATTCTGGCGAATATCTCGGCGGCACGCTTCGTTGAGAAAGCCAAAGAACCTGCGCTGTTCCGTATTCACGATAAGCCGACCACGGAAGCCATTACGTCGTTCCGCTCCGTGCTGGCTGAGCTCGGCCTGGAGCTGCCTGGCGGTAATAAGCCTGAGCCACGCGATTACGCCGAACTGCTGGAATCCATCAGCGATCGTCCTGACGCGGAAATGCTGCAGACGATGCTGCTGCGCTCCATGAAGCAGGCGATTTACGATCCGGAAAACCGGGGGCACTTCGGCCTGGCGCTGCAGTCTTACGCGCACTTTACCTCGCCGATCCGCCGTTATCCGGATCTGTCACTGCACCGTGCGATCAAGTATCTGCTGGCGCACGAGCAGGGCCATAAAGGCAACACGACTGAAACCGGTGGGTATCACTACTCGATGGAAGAGATGCTGCAACTGGGTCAGCACTGTTCCATGACCGAGCGCCGTGCGGATGAAGCGACGCGCGACGTGGCGGACTGGCTGAAGTGTGACTTTATGCTGGATCAGGTGGGCAACGTCTTTAAGGGCGTGATTGCCAGCGTGACCGGCTTTGGTTTCTTCGTTCGTCTGGATGAGCTGTTTATCGACGGTCTGGTGCACGTCTCCAGCCTGGATAACGACTACTACCGCTTCGACCAGGTCGGCCAGCGTCTGATTGGCGAATCAGGCGGCCAGACCTACCGTCTGGGCGATCGCGTGGAAGTGAAGGTCGAAGCCGTGAATATGGACGACCGTAAAATCGACTTCAGCCTGATCTCCAGCGAGCGCGCGCCGCGTAACGTCGGTAAAACCGAGCGTGAAAGGGCGAAAAAAGGCGGAAACGGCAAAGCGAGCGGTAAACGTCGCCAGGCGGGCAAAAAGGTAAACTTCGAGCCGGACAGCGCGTTCCGCGGCGAGAAGAAACAGAAGCCAAAGGCGGCGAAGAAAGAGGCTCGCTCAGCGAAAAAGCCTTCCGCGAAGACGCAGAAAATCGCTGCCGCGACAAAAGCGAAGCGCGCAGCCAAGAAAAAGCAGGCGGAATAATTCTCCCCTCACCCTGACCCTCTCCCCAACCGGGAGAGGGGAAATACTTATTACGAGAACCATCAATGAGTGAAATGATTTACGGCATCCACGCGGTGCAGGCCCTTCTCGATCGCGCACCGGAGCGTTTTCAGGAAGTGTTTATTCTGAAAGGGCGTGAAGACAAACGTCTGATGCCGCTGATCCACGCGCTGGAAGCGCAGGGCGTGGTGATCCAGCTGGCGAACCGCCAGTTCCTGGATGAGAAAAGCGAAGGCGCGGTGCACCAGGGGATCATTGCCCGCGTGAAGCCGGGCCGTCAGTATCAGGAAAACGATCTGCCGGATCTGATTGCCGCGCTGGAAAACCCGTTTTTCCTGATTCTGGATGGCGTCACCGACCCACATAACCTCGGCGCGTGCCTGCGCAGCGCGGATGCGGCGGGCGTGCACGCGGTGATCGTACCGAAAGATCGCTCTGCCCAACTTAACGCGACGGCGAAGAAAGTGGCCTGCGGCGCGGCGGAAAACGTTCCGCTGATCCGCGTGACCAACCTGGCGCGCACCATGCGTCTGCTGCAGGAAGAAAATATCTGGATCGTCGGTACAGCGGGCGAAGCGGATCATACTCTGTATCAGAGCAAAATGACCGGCCGTCTGGCGCTGGTGATGGGGGCGGAAGGTGAAGGCATGCGTCGCCTGACGCGCGAGCACTGCGACGAGCTGATTAGCATCCCGATGGCGGGCAGCGTGTCGTCTCTGAACGTTTCCGTTGCAACGGGTATCTGCCTGTTTGAAGCGGTGCGCCAGCGCGGGTAGCCTGTTGTGCCGGGTGGCGGCTTCGCCTTACCCGGCCTACAAAAGCATGGTACCGTAGGCCCGGTAAGCGCAGCGCCACCGGGCAACAATCTCATTCCTCTAACGACCGTAAATGGTCATCCTTCCTGAGCGTCATCAGCGCGAAAATACTCACCACCGCCGTTGCCATCACGTAATATGCCGGAATGTCCAGGTTGCCCGTCTGCTTAATCAGCCCGGTAATGATTAACCCCGCACAGCCCGAAAAAATCGCGTTCGATAACGAATAGGCCAGCCCCAGTCCCGTATAGCGCACGCGCGTCGGGAACATCTCAGACAGCATCGCCGGGCCCGGCCCCGCCAGCATGCCCACCAGACCGCCCGCAATCAGCACCACAATCGCTTTGACCGCCATCGTACTGGACTCCGCCTGCAAAATTTTCAGCAGCGGCAGGGCGAGGATCAGCAGGAGCACGGTGGCGATAATCATCACCGTTCGCCGCCCGATCCTGTCGCTCAGCGTTCCCGACGGAATGATGGTGAGCGCAAACCCAATGTTAGAAATCACCGCTATCAGCAGCGCCTGATTAAACCCGGTGTGCAGCGCAGACTGCAGATAGGTCGGCATGAGCACGAGGTAGGTATACCCCGCCGCGGACCAGACCATCACGCGGCCAATGCCCATCAGGATGGTTTTGAGCGTGGCGGAAGTACTGGCCTGAGCAATGACCGCTTTTTCCTTCTGTTGCACAAAGCTCGGCGTCTCTTCCATGCTCACCCGCAGCCACAGCGCGACCACGCCCATCGGCAGCGCCAGGAAGAAAGGAATGCGCCAGCCCCAGTCGTGCAGGGCTTCAGGCGTGAGGAGGGCAGAGAGCAGCGCGACAATACCTGCGCCCGCTAACAGCCCGAGCGCGACGGTAAAGGACTGCCACGCGCCGTACAGACCGCGCTTGCCACGCGGGGCGAACTCCGTCATCAGTGAGACCGCACCGCCGTACTCGCCGCCCGCGAACAGGCCCTGCAGGATGCGCAGCAGCGTAACGATCAGCGGTGCAGCAATGCCGATGCTGGCGTAGACGGGCACGATGCCGATGGCCGTGGTGGCGAGCGTCATTAGCACCAGCACAATAATCAGCGTCGGTTTTCGGCCTATCCTGTCACCAATCCGGCCAAATACCACCGCACCCAGCGGACGGAAGAAGAAGGCAATGGCAAACGAGGCCCAGGTGAGGATCAGACTGGTCAGTCCCGCCTCTCCCTCAAGCTGGAAGAAGTTCTTCGCAATCACGGTCGCCAGAAAACCGTAGACCGCAAATTCATACCACTCGATAAAGTTACCAATGGAGCCTGCAATTAATGCTCGCTTGTGCGCATCCTGTTGCATAACGATCCTCACAAAGACGGGTTAAGAATAAATTATTCAACATAAGCGGAGTAATGAAATAGTTTATTCTTATGTTCTGTGAGCTATTTCACGAATGATATCAGCGGGATCGCCATCGTGTGACCTCACTCCCATGCAGCGTTCATACGGTCTGTCCATACTTACCTTCATTGCCACTGAAGGAGGGAGACAGCATGCACTGGCAGACCCATACCGTTTTTAATCAACCAGCCCCACTCTCTAACAGCAACCTTTTCCTCTCTGACTGCGCCCTGCGCGACGCGGTTGCGCGCGAGGGTGCCGAGTGGGATATGGATCTTCTTGCCAGCATTGGACAGCAGTTAGGCACGGCGGAGTCGCTGGAGCTGGGCAGGCTGGCGAACGTGAATCCGCCGGAGCTATTACGCTACGACCCCACGGGAGAGCGGCTGGATGACGTCCGCTTTCATCCGGCATGGCACCTGCTGATGCAGGGGCTCTGCGCTAACCGGGTACATAATCTGGCATGGGAGGAAGAGGCACGAAAAGGTTCTTTCGTCGCCAGGGCCGCGCGCTTCGTGCTCCATGCTCAGGTAGAAGCGGGGACGTTATGCCCGGTGACCATGACCTTCGCCGCCACGCCGCTGTTGCAGCAGTCGCTGCCCAAACCGTTTCATGAATGGTTAACGCCGCTGATGAGCGACCGTTACGATCCCCATCTCGCGCCGGGTGGGCAAAAGCGCGGCCTGCTGATCGGCATGGGAATGACGGAAAAGCAGGGCGGCTCGGACGTGCTCAGCAACACCACCAGAGCGGAAAAATGCAGCGACGGCAGCTACCGTCTGGTGGGCCACAAGTGGTTTTTCTCCGTGCCGCAGAGCGATGCGCATCTGGTGCTGGCGCAGGCGAAAGGCGGTTTGTCCTGCTTCTTTGTCTCGCGTTTCTTACCCGACGGACAGCGCAACGCCGTACGGCTGGAACGTCTGAAAGACAAGCTCGGCAACCGCTCGAACGCCAGCAGCGAGGCGGAGTTCCTCGATGCCTCCGGCTGGCTGCTGGGTGAAGAGGGAGAAGGCGTGCGGCAAATCCTGAAGATGGGCGGGCTGACGCGCTTCGACTGCGCGCTGGGCAGCCACGGGCTAATGCGCCGGGCGCTTTCCGTGGCGCTGTACCACGCCCATCAGCGTCAGACCTTCGGCAAAAATCTTATCGATCAGCCGCTAATGCGTGAAGTGCTAAGCCGTATGGCGCTGGTGCTGGAGGGACACACGGCGCTGTTGTTCCGTCTGGCCCGAGCGTGGGATAACCGCACCGACCCGCAGGAGGCCGCCTGGGCGCGGCTTTTTACCCCGGCCGCAAAATTCAGCGTGTGCAAAGCGGGCATTCCGTTCGTGGCGGAGGCGATGGAGGCACTCGGCGGGGTCGGGTACTGCGAGGAGAATGAACTTCCACGCCTGTATCGCGAAATGCCGGTGAATAGCATCTGGGAAGGATCGGGCAATATCATGTGCCTGGACGTGCTGCGTGTGCTGGCGAAGCAGTCAGGTATCCACGACCTGCTTGCCGACGAGTTTGCCCAGGTCAAAGGACAGGACAGACACTTTGACCGCAGCTGGCGGCAGCTTCAGCAAAAGCTGCGTAAACCGCAGGAGGCGCAGGGGAGGGAGATCGCTCAGCAGCTCTTTTTGCTGGGGGCCGGCAGCCAGATGCTGCGGCACGCATCGCCGCCCATGGCGCAGGCGTGGTGCCGCATGATGCTGGATACCCGTGGCGGTACGCTCATGAATGAGCAGGTGCAAAGCGATCTGCTGCTGCGCGCCACGGGCAGGGTTGGCTAGCGTTTAAGCTGGAACAGGCTGACCAGTTGGGTAAGGTGTGACCCTTTCTCGCGCAGCGTGCGTGCGGTTTGCTCGCTGCGTGAGATGCGATCGGCATTGATATGCGACGCTTCGCCAATGTGGGTCATGGCAAGATTGACCTGGCCGATCCCCGCGGACTGCTCGCGTGACGCGTGGTTAATCTCCGTGACCAGCTGGCTGATGTTGTCGATATGAACGATGATGGAATCCATCGCCAGACGCGTCTGTTCAGACAGCGCGTGGCCTTCGCCCACTTTTCGCAGGGTATCGCCAATCAGATGTTCAATCTCCTTCACCGCGTTGGCGCTTCGACCTGCCAGGGCGCGAACTTCCTGCGCGACCACAGCAAAACCTTTTCCATGCTCGCCTGCGCGTGCCGCTTCTACCGCCGCATTCAGCGCCAGAATATTAGTCTGGAACGCGATGGACTCGATCACGCGGGTGATGTCTTCGATACGTTTTGACGCTTCGCGAATGTCGTCCATGGTGGCAACCGCATGGGTCACCGTTTCACCACCCTGATGAACCGCGCGCGAGGTTTCACCTACCAACTGCTGCGTTTGCTCCATGTTGGCGGCATTTTGCTGCACGGTCGCGGCCAGTTGCTCCATGCTGGCGGAAGTCTCTTCAACGCTGCTGGCCTGCTTGTTGATCTGCTCGGAGATGTCTCCGGTATCGGAGGCCAGCGCATTGGTGCCCAGATGGATCTCGCCCGCGGCCTCGCGGACCTGCAGGACAATTTTTTGTAGCCCATCACCGATACCGTTAATGGCTTCAACCAGCTGGCCAACCTCATCCTGGCGGGTCACGGGCAGGCTGGAGCGTAAATCGCCCGCGGCATACTGGCGGGCAAGGTCAATCACGTTACGCAGCGGACGGGTCAGCATCCGGCGAATAAGCACCACAAACAGGCCCGCGAAGAGGACGGACAACGCTACGCCGGCCAGCAGGAAACGGTCGCGCATAGCGTTAACGCTTGAGAGCAGGACTGATTTATCCACTTCACCGACGATGGTCCAGTTCCAGCCGGGCAGCGGCGTATAGGCCATTTTCAGCGTGCGACCGTCGTCGCTTACGCGTTCCAGCGAGCCTGAGGAATCGCTCAACAGCTGCTGTTGGGTGGCGCTATCCCACTTCGGCAGTTTTCCCTCTTCGCTGGCGTGGAACAGATACTGACCGCGCGTTTTGCCGTTGCTGCGGTCCAGCACGAAGAAGTGCCCGCTCTCGCCCAGGCGGCGGTTGAGGATTTTCTCGCGCATGACATTCCAGGAGTGAGTGATATCCACCCCAACGAAGATAATCCCGATAACCTGACCTTCACTGTTCTTCACGGGCTGGTACTGGGTTATGTAGCGCTTGCCAAACAGGAGCGCCAGGCCGCGGTACACCTCGCCTTTCGAGACGGAGGCAAACGCTGGGCTGCTCGTGTTCAGAACCGTCCCCATAGCGCGATCGCCATTCTCTTTGCGCAGGGAGGTGGCAACGCGAATGAAGTCGTTACCGCTGCGAACAAACAGCGTTGAGATCGCTCCCGTACGGCTCAGAAAATCATCAGAAAACGTTGTATTTTCATGGAGTTCAGCGTCGCCTCCTTTCAGCAGGGGAACGGCGAGCCCGTTTATGGTCCGGGTCTGCTGAGTATCGACGCTAAACGGCTGAGGCAGAAATGTTGTAAACAGTCTGGTGTAGCTTTCGACTTCTTCGCTCAGGCTGGTATTAAACATCTGCACCATGTCGACCATACCGGTGGACTGATTATGCAGATCTTCGACCGCGAGGGCTTCAAGCTGCTGGCTGGCTTTTTGGCTGAGCAGGAAAGTGAAAAGCAGAAACAGCGTGGCGACACTGACGCCCGTCAGCAGCGACAGCTTTGTTCCAAGGCCCGCACGGCGGAAAACATTGATCATAAATTGCTCATCATTGAAAAGGTATGGTTCTTCAACGGCAGAGCGGAGATTACGTTTACTGAATTAATGTAACAAAATGTTATTTTATTGTTTTAGGGTGGTTTTAAATTAGATAAAAAATTTGCAAAAACGAAAAGCCACTAAAAATAAGTGGCTTTTATCAGGAAGGATTTATACGTAGAGAATGGCCTGTACCCGCCACTGGTCGATATGGTTATCTTCCTGCATCTGGATGATGCGATACCATGACGCGCCCTGTTCATCGGCCTTTAATGCCACGATACGTTCAACGTCTTGCGGGCTCCCCGGAATGTTATTGACGGAGATCTGGCCTATTTCATTCAGACCTGTTACGCAATCCGCACTGGCGAATTCTGCTGACTGCGCGGTGGTGCTCACCAGGCCTGCAGAGAGCAACAGAGAGGTCAAAGCAAGAGTTCGTTTCATCGTCAGCTCCATTTCACATATTTCCGGTATCCGCCGGGCAATCCTTCGCGAATAAACTCCCATTCCTTGTCGCTGGCATGGAGTTTATTGTGGACAGGAAAATGTCTATGGACGCAAAGCAGTGTAAATGTCGTTCAAAGGTAAACCATTATTTCCGGTACAAAATGGCTTGTGAATACCACTGTCCCGTTATGATGGTTTCGTCGATCATAATAATGACGTAATAATCTGCTTTGGCAGCGACGGCTTGTGCCTTTATTGCGTCTTCTGCGTCATCCGGCGAACCGCGAACGAGCGCGGAGACGGTGCCCATTCGCTGTAATCCTTCCGTCTGATTACGACGAATCTCCTGCGGATGATCGGCAACCGGGGGAGCGGGTTGCGGTGTACCCTGCAGTGCGCTACAGCCACTGAGCAGAAACACCAGCAATAAAGCAGCAAACCTGTGCATAACCATATCTCGTTTCCTGTTAGCCATAGTGTAGTTGTCTGCGAATTTAGTTTTGGGGGAATGTTCCCGAAGTGTTATCTGGGACGTAATTTTCGAATGAAAATAGCGTCAAACCGTAATCCAGTTCTCAACATTATGAATCATTCATTCGTACAGGGTCGACAATGATTGAAATTGAAATACGCCATCTCGGCGACCATGAAATTTTACACGCTGTGCCGGCAGGGAAACGTGATAAATCGCTGCCTGTTGTGGTTTTTTATCATGGGTTTACCTCATCGAAACTGGTTTACAGTTATTTTGCAGTGGCGCTGGCTCAGGCAGGTTTTCGCGTGGTAATGCCGGATGCGCCTGACCACGGCGCGCGCTTTACGGGCAATGAGCGGGCGCGACTGGGGCAGTTCTGGCACATTCTGCACGGCAGTCTGACCGAGTTTGCCGGGTTGCGCGATGCGCTCTATGAGGCAGGGCTGGTGGCCGATAATCGGCTGGCGGTGGCCGGGGCGTCGATGGGCGGCATGACGGCGCTGGGGATTATGACGCATCATCCTGACGTGCGATCTGTTGCCTGTCTGATGGGCTCGGGCTATTTTACCTCGCTGGCGAAGACGCTTTTCCCCCCTCAGGATTTAACGGAAATTACGCCGATGCTGGCAGAGTGGGAAGTGACCCGGGCATTGCCGCGCCTGGCCGATCGCCCGCTGCTGCTATGGCATGGTGATGCGGACGATGTTGTCCCGCCCGATGGAACCTTCCGCCTGCAGCAGGCGTTAAAGAATGAAGGACTGGACGCTAATCTGACCTGTTTGTGGGAGTCAGGCGTCCGCCACCGCATCACGCCAGCGGCGCTGGACGCCACGGTGGCGTTTTTCCGCAAGCATCTTTAAACGCGCAGGACTTTCACCCCTTGATCTTCCAGCTTCTGGAGGATCTCGGGGTTCGCCCCTTTGCCGGTGATCACCATGTCGATCTGTTCTGCGCGGCTGAACAGCATGCCTGCGCGTTCACCGACTTTGCTGCTGTCGACCAGCACAACGAGCTTGCCCACCACGTTGAGCATGTTTTGTTCCGCCATCGCGGTCAGCATATCGGTTTTATACAGGCCGTCAGCGGTCAGGCCTTTGCCGCTGGTAAACATCCAGTGCCCGGCGTAGAGACTGTTTTCGCTGTCCTGCGGGCTGAGCGTGATGGACTGGCTTTTGTTGTACTGGCCGCCCATGATCACCACGCTTTCATGTTCCTGATCGATCAGGTAGTTAGCCAGCGGCAAATAGTTGGTAATGATTTGCACCGGCTTGCCGCACATTTCACGGCCCAGCAAAAACGCCGTGGAGCCGCAGTTGATGACGACGCTCTCACCGGGGTTCACCAGCTGCGACGCCGCTCTGGCAATCCGTACTTTTTCATCGTGATTCTGCGCCTGATGAATATTCATAGGCGACCAGCGTGGACGCTGCTGGCTGATGGCTTCTGCGCCGTTGCGGACTTTTTTCAGCTTGCCGCTCTCATCCAGCTTGTTGATGTCTCGCCGCGCGGTGGCGGGGGAGATCCCTAAACGTTCGATCACTTTCTCGACGGTGATAAACCCTGTTTGCGCCAGGAGTTCCAGTAAAATTTGATGCCGTTGCGCTTCCGTCATGAGCTATTCCGATAAGAATTGATTTGAAAAGATGATATTTGAAATAGCGTGAAATTACTAAAATAAATATGAAATCGCCAGACACAGGGTCTGGCGATGTGGCCTCACAATCAGAGGAAGGATTTAAACGGGAGATCTGGCTCAATGGTGAAGCAATCATCGAAGCCGCGCGGGTAGTGATACTCGAGATTGTCTTTGTCCAGCGGCCAGGTGAACTTGCCGCCTACCTGCCAGATAAAGGGCTTGAAGCCGTACTTCAGGCGGTCTTTTTTCATCTCCCACAGCACGCGGATTTCCTGCGGATCGGCCTGGAAGTTTGACCAGATATCGTGGTGGAACGGGATCACTACTTTGGTGTTGAGCGCTTCCGCCATGCGCAGCATATCGGCGCTGGTCATTTTGTCCGTAATACCGCGCGGGTTTTCCCCGTACGAGCCCAGCGCCACGTCAATCTGATATTCGTTGCCGTGCTTCGCGTAATAGTTAGAGTAGTGGGAATCACCGCTGTGATACAGGGAGCCGCCCGGCGTCTTGAACAGGTAATTCACCGCACGTTCGTCCATGCCGTCTGGCAGTACCCCAGCAGCCTTCTGGTCGGCCGGCAGGGTAATCAGCGCGGTACGGTCAAAGGCATCCAGCGCGTGGATTTCAATGTCTTTAATTTTCACCACGTCGCCAGGCTTCATCACGATGCAGCGCTCTTTAGGCACGCCCCAGCCAATCCAGAGATCTACGCAGGTTTGCGGCCCGATAAACGGTACGTCGTCCGCGCAGTTTTGCATCACCGCTGCCGCCACGTTCACGTCGATATGGTCGTTGTGATCGTGAGTAGAAAGCACGGCATCGATCTGGCGAATGGCAAAAGGATCAAGGACAAACGGCGTGGTGCGCAGGTTCGGCTGGAGCTTTTCCACGCCGGCCATACGCTGCATCTGGTGGCCTTTTTTCATCAGCGGGTTACCGTGGCTCTGTTTGCCGGTGCCGCACCAGAAATCGACGCAGATATTGGCGCCGCCTTCAGATTTCAGCCAGATACCGGTGCAGCCCAGCCACCACATTGCAAACGTGCCAGGAGCAACCTGTTCCTGCTCGATCTCTTCGTTCAGCCAGCTACCCCACTCCGGAAAGGTGCTCAGAATCCATGATTCACGGGTAATGGTTTTCACTTTACTCATCGTTTGACTCCTGGTTTTAATCAAAAGTAATCATACTGTGACTTGTTGTGATTAATGCTGTCACTGTTTGAATCGATTTGCAATGGCTGATTTGCGGAAAATTCCCCTCGTCACATCACAGAAAAAACATCATGACGTTGTTAAGATAACCGCTATAAATGATTAATTTACTGAATTTTAAGAATTTATTTATTGGATTCGATCGGTAGTGAAAATCATTACTAACACCATGGAAATAAATTGCGTGATGCGTCACAAATAATCAAATTCAATCTTGTGGTGATTATTTGTGATTAATAGAGTGATGGCACCAACCGCACAGGGATTGCCCCTCGTGTTCTCATTTCTGGAGAGAGTTATGGAGATCCTCTACAACGTCTTTACCGTTTTCTTTAATCAGGTAATGACCAACGCCCCGCTGTTGCTGGGTATCGTGACGTGCCTGGGCTACATCCTGCTGCGCAAAAGCGTCAGCGTGATTATTAAAGGCACCATCAAAACCATTATCGGTTTCATGCTGTTGCAGGCGGGGTCAGGAATTCTGACCAGCACGTTTAAGCCGGTCGTCGCCAAAATGTCGGAAGTGTATGGCATCAACGGCGCTATCTCTGATACCTACGCCTCAATGATGGCGACCATCGATCGCATGGGTGATGCCTATAGCTGGGTGGGGTATGCGGTGCTGCTCGCGCTGGCGCTGAACATCATTTACGTGCTCCTGCGCCGCATTACCGGCATTCGCACCATCATGCTCACCGGGCACATCATGTTCCAGCAGGCGGGGCTGATCGCGGTTTCTCTCTATATCTTCGGTTACCCCATGTGGACCACGATTATCTGCACCGCGGTGCTGGTCTCGCTCTACTGGGGTATCACCTCCAACATGATGTACAAGCCAACGCAGATCGTGACCGACGGCTGTGGTTTCTCCATCGGTCACCAGCAGCAGTTTGCCGCCTGGATTGCCTATAAAGTTGCGCCGTACCTGGGCAAAAAAGAGGAGAGTGTCGAAGACCTCAAACTGCCTGGCTGGTTGAATATCTTCCACGACAACATCGTCTCCACCGCGATTGTGATGACCATCTTCTTCGGCGCCATTCTGCTCTCTTTCGGCATTGACGTCGTGCAGGCGATGGCGGGTAAAACCCACTGGACGGTCTATATCCTGCAGACCGGCTTCTCCTTCGCGGTAGCGATTTTCATCATCACTCAGGGCGTGCGTATGTTCGTCGCCGAGCTGTCGGAAGCCTTTAACGGCATCTCTCAGCGCCTGATCCCTGGTGCGGTACTGGCGATTGACTGTGCGGCTATCTATAGCTTTGCGCCAAACGCCGTCGTCTGGGGCTTTATGTGGGGCACCATCGGCCAGCTGATTGCGGTGGGCATCCTGGTGGGCTGCGGCTCCTCAATCCTGATTATTCCTGGCTTTATCCCGATGTTCTTCTCCAACGCCACCATTGGCGTGTTTGCTAACCACTTCGGCGGCTGGCGCGCGGCGCTCAAGATCTGTCTGGTGATGGGCATGGTGGAAATCTTCGGTTGCGTGTGGGCGGTCAAGCTCACCGGTATGAGCGCCTGGATGGGCATGGCGGACTGGTCAATTCTGGCCCCACCGATGATGCAGGGCTTTGCCTCCGTCGGTCTGGCCTTTATGGCCGTCATCATCCTGATTGCTCTGGCTTATATGTTCTTCGCTGGCCGTTCGCTGCGAGCTGAAGAAGATGCGGAAAAACAAACAGCAGAAGTGTCTGCTCATTAAGGAGTTTCGATTATGACCGTACGTATCCTGGCTGTGTGTGGCAATGGGCAAGGTAGCTCCATGATCATGAAGATGAAAGTGGACCAGTTTTTGACCCAGTCAAACATCGACCACACGGTGAACAGCTGCGCAGTGGGTGAATACAAAAGTGAACTGAACGGCGCGGACATCATCATCGCTTCAACTCATATTGCCGGTGAGATTAGCGTGTCGGGCAACAAATATGTGGTAGGCGTGCGCAACATGCTCTCGCCTGCGGATTTCGGGCCAAAACTGCTGGAAGTGATCAAAGAACACTTCCCACAAGACGTGAAGTAAGGACGCCACATGAAACTACGTGATTCGCTGGCAGAGAATAACTCCATCCTTTTACAGGCCGACGCCAGCACCTGGCAGGAAGCGGTGAAGCTGAGTGTGGATCTGCTGGTTAAGGCGGACGTTGTCGAGCCGCGCTATTACCAGGCCATTCTGGATGGCGTGGCGCAGCACGGCCCCTATTTCGTGATTGCGCCGGGCCTGGCCATGCCGCACGGCCGTCCGGAAGAGGGCGTCAAGAAAACCGGTTTTGCGCTGGTGACCCTGAAAACGCCGCTGGTGTTCAACCACGAAGATAACGACCCGGTCGACATTCTCATCACCATGGCGGCCGTTGATGCCAACACCCACCAGGAGGTGGGCATCATGCAGATCGTCAACCTGTTTGATGACGAAGCCAATTTTGACCGTTTACGCGCCTGCCGCACCGCGCAGGAAGTGCTGGATTTAATTGATAACGCCACTGCGGCGGCCGTTTAAGAGGAATTGAAAATGTCATTACCAATGTTGCAAGTCGCGCTGGATAACCAGACGCTGTCTCACGCTTACGAAACCACCCGCCTGATTGCGGAAGAGGTGGATATCATCGAAGTGGGGACCATTCTGTGCGTGGGCGAAGGCGTGCGCGCCGTTCGTGACCTGAAAGCGCTCTATCCGCACAAAATCGTGCTGGCGGATGCCAAGATTGCTGACGCAGGCAAAATCCTTTCCCGCATGTGCTTTGAAGCCAACGCCGACTGGGTCACCGTGATCTGCTGTGCGGATATCAACACCGCCAAAGGCGCGCTGGACGTGGCAAAAGAGTTTAACGGCGACGTGCAGATTGAACTGACCGGCTTCTGGACCTGGGAGCAGGCGCAGGAGTGGCGCGATGCGGGCATCCAGCAGGTGGTTTATCACCGCAGCCGCGATGCGCAAGCCGCAGGCGTGGCGTGGGGCGAAGCGGATATCAGCGCGATTAAGCGTCTGGCGGATATGGGCTTCAAAGTCACCGTCACCGGTGGCCTGGCGCTGGAAGATCTGCCGCTGTTCCAGGGCATCCCTATTCACGTCTTTATCGCTGGCCGCAGCATTCGCGACGCGGCATCTCCGGTGGAAGCGGCGCGTCAGTTCAAACGCTCAATCGCTCAGCTTTGGGGTTAAGGAGCGGGTATGTTGTCAAAACAGGTCCCGCTTGGCATCTATGAAAAGGCACTCCCTGCAGGGGAGTGCTGGCTGGAGCGGTTACGGCTGGCAAAACAGCTGGGTTTCGATTTTGTCGAAATGTCCGTGGATGAGACGGATGTGCGCCTTTCTCGCCTGGACTGGAGTCGCGAGCAGCGCCTGGCGCTGGTGGGCGCCATTGCCGAAACCGGCGTGCGCGTGCCGTCCATGTGTCTGAGCGCCCACCGCCGTTTTCCGCTCGGCAGTGAAGACGATGCCGTGCGCGCTGAAGGGCTGGCGATCATGCGCAAAGCCATTCGTTTTGCGCAGGATGTCGGCATCCGCGTGATCCAACTGGCGGGTTACGACGTCTACTATCAGGAAGCCAACGACGAAACGCGCCGTCGTTTCCGTGACGGCCTGAAAGAGAGCGTTGAGATGGCAAGCCGCGCGCAGGTCACGCTGGCGATGGAGATCATGGACTACCCGTTGATGAACTCCATCAGCAAGGCGCTGGGCTATGCACACTATCTGAATAACCCCTGGTTCCAGCTTTATCCGGATATTGGCAATCTGTCGGCCTGGGATAACGACGTGCAGATGGAGCTGCAGGCGGGCATCGGGCATATCGTGGCGGTGCACGTCAAAGATACCCGCCCTGGCGTGTTTAAAAACGTACCGTTCGGCACCGGGGTGGTGGATTTCGAACGGTGCTTCGAGACGCTCAAACAGACAGGGTATTGCGGGCCTTATCTGATTGAGATGTGGAGCGAAACGTCAGACGATCCGGCTGCGGAAGTGGCAAAAGCGCGGGACTGGGTGCGCGAGCGTATGGCGCGCGCGGGGTTACTGGAGGCTGAACATGCTTAAGCTGAAACAGCAGGTCTTTGAGGCCAATATGGATCTGCCGCGCTATGGCCTGGTAACGTTCACCTGGGGCAACGTGAGCGCCATCGACCGTGAACAAGGTCTGGTGGTGATCAAGCCGAGCGGCGTGGCGTATGAAACCATGAAAGCGGACGATATGGTGGTGGTCGACCTCGAAGGAAACGTCGTTGAGGGCAAATGGCGTCCTTCTTCTGATACGGCGACCCATCTGGCGCTGTACCAGCGTTATCCATCGCTGGGTGGCGTTGTGCATACCCACTCCACGCACGCCACCGCCTGGGCACAGGCGGGGCTGGCGATTCCGGCGCTGGGAACAACGCATGCGGACTACTTCTTTGGCGACATCCCCTGCACGCGCGCATTAACGCAGGCTGAAGTGGAAGGCGAATACGAGCTCAACACCGGGAAGGTCATCATCGAAACGTTGGGTGAAAGCGAACCGCTGCATACGCCGGGTATTGTGGTCTATCAGCACGGTCCGTTCTCCTGGGGTAAAGATGCTCACGACGCGGTACATAATGCTGTCGTGATGGAGGAGGTAGCTAAAATGGCGTGGATTGCCCGCGACATTAATCCACAGCTTCAGGGCATTGACGATTACCTGATGAACAAGCATTTCATGCGCAAGCACGGCCCGAATGCCTACTACGGGCAGAAGTGAATAAGTGCTCTGGAATACCGAAAAACAGTTGTAACCGGTGGTATTCCGGAGCCATTCACAAAAAAAGCCCCCGGACAGGGGGCAACGTCAACTATGGCTATGTTCTCGTTGTTGGCTTTCCTGGTGCTAGCGTTAAGGGTTACCGGTAGATATCTGCACTGGCGTGCATATTGCCGTTGCTGCCGGGCTCACGGGTTAACATCACGTGGTAATAGGTTGCGCCCTGGGCATCGGTCTCTTCATTTAGTGCCCGATCTGCTTCGCTTTCAGTGGCGAAATTATGATTGATATAGATTACGCCCAAGCTGTGCACATCATCCATGTTTCTGGCCTGCCGGCCGTCTATTTTGATGGCTGCCATCGCGTTTGCACTGAGCAAAAGCGCCGCCATTATGGCTACTGCGATTTTTTTCATGATATGCGCTCCACGACTGCGTGCTGTGTGAGGGGAATACTCCTTCTTTAATTCAGCTGATCTCTGATTAAAGTGTAATCATTCCTCCGGCGGGGATGCGTGACCATTTCTGATGCAGTTGTTCAAAAAAACAACGCTTCCTGATGCGATTAATTTTAAATCACCCACTTAGACCAGCTTTACGCTTTGTGCGAATTATTTGTGCAATCAGCTTGAGTTTCCTGGGGGGGGCAAGTATTATGACGCGTCAATTTTTCAGCCGACCTTTAACACGTTCCTTGCCTCCCCGGGCCTCGGCTGACCCAGACAGGAGGCTGAATAATCCGTAAGGAGCAATTCGATGCGTCATTACGAAATCGTTTTTATGGTCCATCCTGACCAGAGCGAACAGGTTCCGGGTATGATCGAGCGTTACTCTGCTGCCATCACTGGTGCAGAAGGTACGATCCACCGTCTGGAAGACTGGGGCCGCCGTCAGCTGGCTTACCCGATCAACAAACTGCACAAAGCACACTACGTTCTGATGAACGTTGAAGCGCCGCAGGAAGTGATCGATGAGCTGGAAACTACCTTCCGCTTCAACGATGCCGTTATCCGCAGCATGGTTATGCGTACCAAAAACGCAGTTACCGAAGCATCTCCGATGGTTAAAGCGAAAGACGAGCGCCGTGAGCGTCGCGATGATTTCGCAAACGAAACCGCAGATGATTCTGATGCTGGGGATTCTGAAGAGTAATTTCTGATGACCAACCGTCTGGCGTTGTCCGGCATCGTATGCAGGGCTCCCCTTCGAAAGGTCAGTCCATCAGGAATTCCGCATTGCCAGTTCGTGCTTGAGCATCGTTCTGTGCAAGAGGAAGCCGGGTTTCACCGGCAGGCGTGGTGCCAAATGCCCGTTATTATTAGCGGACACGAAAACCAGGCCATTACTCACAGTTTAACGGTCGGTAGCGCAGTAATCGTTCAGGGGTTCATCTCTTGCCACAAGGCAAAGAACGGCCTGAGCAAAATGGTTCTGCATGCCGAGCAGATTGATTTGATAGATACTGGAGACTAGCCATATGGCACGTTATTTCCGTCGTCGCAAGTTCTGCCGTTTCACCGCGGAAGGCGTTCAAGAGATCGACTATAAAGATATCGCAACGCTGAAAAACTACATCACCGAAAGCGGTAAGATTGTCCCAAGCCGTATCACCGGTACTCGTGCAAAATATCAGCGTCAGCTGGCTCGCGCTATCAAACGCGCTCGCTACCTGTCCCTGCTGCCGTACACTGATCGTCATCAGTAATCGGGCACGGTCCATTAATACGACTTTAAGAGGATAAGGTAATGCAAGTTATTCTGCTTGATAAAGTAGCAAACCTGGGCAGCCTGGGTGATCAGGTTAACGTTAAAGCGGGCTACGCTCGTAACTTCCTGGTTCCACAGGGTAAAGCTGTTCCAGCTACTAAGAAAAACGTAGAGTTTTTCGAAGCACGTCGCGCTGAACTGGAAGCCAAACTGGCTGACGTTCTGGCGGCTGCTAACGCTCGCGCTGAAGCAATCAACGCACTGGGCACTGTTACCATCGCTTCCAAAGCTGGCGACGAAGGTAAACTGTTCGGTTCCATCGGTACCCGCGATATCGCTGATGCAGTTACTGCAGCAGGCGTTAAAGTGGCTAAGAGCGAAGTTCGCATGCCGAACGGCGTTCTGCGTACCACTGGTGAGCACGAAGTTGACTTCCAGGTTCACAGCGAAGTGTTCGCTAAACTGGTTGTTAACGTTGTAGCTGAGTAATTTTTTACTCTGCTCGCGTCGAAGCGCCGGCCTTGTGCCGGCGTTTTGCTATTTAAAGCTACCGGAAATTCTCTTTTTATCTCGTATGGTAGCTATTCCTGACGCATTCTCTGATAATAAATTGAAACGCAATTTTATTTATGAGATTTGTCATGGATACCGCTCTGCCCACGCACGTCTTTGCCCGTCGACATGTGGCCTACGCCTGCGCCACGCTCTGCTGCCTGCTTTGGGGGAGCTCGTACCCGGCCATTAAAAATGGCTACGAACTCTTTCAGATCGCAACCGATGATATTCCCTCCAAAGTCGTTTTTGCCGGATACCGTTTTCTGTTTGCCGGTGCCTTGCTGCTGCTGTTTGCGCTGGCCCAGCGCAAACCGATTGGCAGGCTCACGCCCGCGCAGTTTGGCCAGCTCACGATCCTCGGGCTGACCCAGACCACCATTCAGTACACATTCTTCTATATAGGACTGGCCTACACGACGGGGGTAAACGGCTCAATCATGAACGCCACCGGGACTTTCTTCAGCGTACTGCTGGCGCACTTTATCTACCACAATGACAAACTCAGCTATAACAAAACGCTGGGCTGTATTCTTGGGTTTGCCGGTGTGATGCTGGTGAACTTTCACAGTGGGTTAAGCGATTTCCAGTTTGTCTGGAAAGGCGACGGTTTTGTGGTGCTGGCGGCTTTTATTCTTTCTGCCGCCACGCTTTACGGGAAACGTATTTCCCAGACCGTCGACCCAACGGTGATGACCGGCTGGCAGCTGGCGATAGGCGGGGCTGCGCTGGTTGCGGGAGGTTATGCCACGGGCGGAACGCTGGAAGTGCACAGCATGAAGGCCGTTGCGGTGCTGGGGTATCTGACGCTGCTCTCATCGGTGGCGTTCGCCCTGTGGAGCGCGCTGCTGAAAGTGAACCGGGTAAGCATGATTGCTCCGTTCAACTTTGTCATTCCTGTTGCAGGGACGGTACTTTCCGCCATTTTCCTCGGCGAAAACATTCTGGATATCAAATACGCGATTGCGCTGGTGCTGGTCTGCTCGGGGATCTGGTGGGTGAATAAACGGAGTGCCTGAGAACAAAAGTGCCGGGTGGCGGCTTCGCCTTACCCGGCATACGCCATTAACGTGCTCTGATGAAACTGCCGTCCGGCTGGCGGGTAAATAGCACCTGCTGCCCATTCCCGGTATCAATGGTCAGCCCGGTGACCACCCCGCTGGCGTTCTGGCGAATCTGCACCATCTGGCCGTTCTGTAAGTTACTCAGCGGTTTACCTGCGCCTTCCACTTTTGCCATGGCATACACGTCGGTAGGCGGCAGGTTGTGGTCGCGGAAAAGCTGTGCCAGGGTTTTGCCCGGCTCCACGCGATAGGAACGCCACTGTTGCTCAATGCCGGGCGGCTGCTGGGTTTGCGGCTCAGACGGCGTTGCGGCCTGCTCCTGTTCATCCTGAACGGGTTCGGGTTCAACAGGCGCGACCTGACCTGGATCGTTAGACGGGGCTACCAGCTGCGTCTGCATCGGCTGCGCGTCAGGCTGCGGCCGCGTTTGCGACTGAAGATCCAGCTGCGCATTGCGGGTGACCGGCGCGGTATCAACATCATCACCGCCGGAAGGAAGCAGGAAGCCCACGATCACCATCAGCGCACCAATGATGATCCCCCTGCGGTGCAGAGGAGGCAGCGGGTCCATAATGCGAAAATTGTCCGGCGCCTGCCAGATTTTCGCCAGGGTAGGTTTCAGTTCAAATCGCCCGGGCATGGCTCTCCTCCTGCTCCGCGTCTTTTATATCCTGTGCTTCGAAGTATAGTTCGCTAACTGCCTGAACGACGTAGCAAACCGGACATCCGTGACATCAGTTCGGGATTAATCCTGGTTGTCTCTATTGTTTCTGTTTCGTCGCGGTTTGTCACCTTAACTTCAGACAAAGTTTTACCCATAAGGGCATGGCTGATATGCTGCCCGCTACTTTAAATGTGATGGAAGGAAAACCCATGACCACCCCGACTTTTGACACTATCGAAGCGCAGGCAAGTTACGGTATCGGCTTGCAGGTAGGACAGCAGCTGAGCGAATCCGGCCTGGAAGGTCTGTTACCTGAAGCGCTGGTGGCGGGTATCGCTGATGCGCTGGAAGGTAAACAGCCTGCCGTTCCGGTTGACGTTGTGCATCGTGCGCTGCGTGAAATCCACGAACGTGCTGACGCTGTGCGTCGCGCGCGCTTCGAAGAGATGGCAGCCGAAGGCGTGAAATATCTGGAAGAGAACCGCGAGCGCGAAGGCGTGAACAGCACCGAATCCGGCCTGCAGTTCCGCGTGATCAACCAGGGCGACGGCGCTATCCCGGCGCGTACCGACCACGTTCGCGTGCACTACACCGGTAAGCTGATCGACGGTACCGTGTTCGACAGCTCCGTGGCGCGCGGCGAACCGGCTGAGTTCCCGGTCAACGGCGTAATCGCGGGCTGGATCGAAGCCCTGACCCTGATGCCAGTGGGTTCCAAATGGGAACTGACCATCCCGCACAACCTGGCTTACGGCGAGCGTGGCGCTGGCGCGTCCATCCCGCCATTCAGCACCCTGGTCTTTGAAGTCGAGCTGCTGGAAATCCTGTAATCGACTTTTCTTATTTCCTCTCTCCGCCCGGGGAGAGGAAAATAGTGATAAAACCCATAGTTACGACGGAATCAACATTTTATCTTGCAAACGAAACTGTTGCGTGTATTTTTGTGAGCTGTTTCGCGCTGTATGAGTGATATGACACTCACTTTCAACATATTATTAACATAATATCTAAATCATAGTATTCATCCCGCCGATTCTTACCTAATATCGATAAACCCTTACGAAGGGACCGTCATTTATTTGACGTTTTTAAAGGCCAGAAGAGCCTTAACAACACAGACAGGCATAAACAGGAAAAATTACATGGTAGATCAGGTCAAAGTCGCCGCTGCAGAAGAGGCGACGTCTGAACAGTCGCTACGGCGCAATCTCACAAACCGTCATATTCAGCTTATCGCCATCGGTGGTGCCATCGGCACCGGGCTGTTTATGGGGTCGGGCAAAACCATCAGTCTTGCCGGGCCGTCGATCATCTTCGTTTATATGATCATCGGTTTTATGCTCTTCTTCGTGATGCGCGCAATGGGTGAATTGCTGCTCTCGAACCTCGAATACAAATCCTTCAGCGACTTCGCGTCGGACCTGCTCGGCCCGTGGGCGGGCTATTTTACCGGCTGGACCTACTGGTTCTGCTGGGTGGTCACCGGCATGGCGGACGTCGTGGCGATTACCGCTTATGCGCAGTTCTGGTTCCCGGGGCTGTCGGACTGGGTCGCCTCGCTGGCGGTGATTATTCTGCTGCTGAGCCTCAACCTCGCCACCGTGAAAATGTTCGGTGAGATGGAGTTCTGGTTCGCGATGATCAAGATTGTCGCTATCGTGGGGCTGATTGTGGTGGGCCTGGTGATGGTCCTGACGCACTTCCAGTCGCCAACGGGCGTTCAGGCGTCCTTCACCCATCTGTGGAATGACGGCGGCTGGTTCCCGAAAGGCATCAGCGGCTTCTTTGCGGGCTTCCAGATTGCGGTGTTTGCGTTTGTGGGGATTGAGCTTGTCGGAACGACCGCTGCGGAAACCAAAGATCCGGAGAAGTCCCTGCCGCGCGCCATCAACTCCATACCGGTGCGTATCATCATGTTCTACGTCTTCGCGCTGATCATCATCATGTCCGTGACGCCGTGGAGCTCCGTGGTGCCCAGCAAGAGCCCGTTCGTTGAGCTGTTCGTGCTGGTAGGGCTGCCTGCTGCGGCGAGCCTGATTAACTTCGTGGTGCTGACCTCTGCGGCCTCTTCCGCGAACAGCGGCGTGTTCTCAACCAGCCGTATGCTGTTTGGTCTGGCGCAGGAGGGCGTGGCGCCGAGCGCCTTTGCGAAACTCTCTAAACGTGCGGTGCCGGCGAAAGGGCTGACCTTCTCCTGCATGTGCCTGCTGGGTGGTGTGGTGATGCTCTACGTGAACCCAAGCGTAATTGGCGCGTTTACCATGATCACCACCGTGTCGGCGATCCTGTTCATGTTCGTCTGGACCATTATCCTGTGCTCGTACCTGGTGTACCGCAAACAGCGTCCGCACCTGCATGAAAAGTCGATCTACAAGATGCCGCTGGGCAAGCTGATGTGCTGGGTGTGCATGGCGTTCTTTGTCTTCGTGCTGGTGCTGCTGACGCTCGAAGATGACACCCGTCAGGCGCTGATCGTCACGCCGCTGTGGTTTATCGCGCTGGGGCTGGGCTGGCTGTTTATCGGTAAGAAACGTATGGCAGGCATGCGTTAAGCATGCTGCCGGGTGGCGCTGACGCTTACCCGGCCTATGTTCGAGGACGCTGTAGGCCCGGTAAGCGCTAGCGCCACCGGGCTTTTTTATTCCCCCGCCAATGCCCGCGGGAACAGCACGTTATTCTCAAGACTGATGTGCTCCATCAGGTCGTCAATCATCTCGTTAATGCCGTTGTACATCGCTTTCCAGGTGGTGCACGCTTCCGGCGGCGGCGTGACGTTGTTAGTGGTGTGTTTGATCACATCCAGCAGTTCGCCCGCGTCATCGTGCTCGCTTTCCATTACGCTGATAGGCCCCATCGCCTGGCTTCCCATTCCCTGTTTAATCATCGGGAAGAGGATCTGCTCTTCTTTCATCATGTGGCTGGAAAGCTCTTCATGCAGCATGGTCAGGTATTTTGCCAGACCGCGCGGCACGGAAGGCTTGTCGGCATGTACGCGCTCAACTTTCGTTGCCTGCAGGATCAGCTCAGGCAGCTGTTCACGGTGGCGGTCGTGGTAACGCACGATGATATGGTCGATGATTTCCGTGAGCGGGGCGGTGCGCCAGTCTTTTTCAACAGGCTGTTCGGCCAGCAGCGCCAGCTCCGCTTCGATAGCCTCCACGTCCAGTTCCTTGCGCGAGGCTGCTCGCGCCAGCGTTTGCTTACCGCCGCAGCAGTAATCCATATCGTATTTACGGAACAGCGCGGAAGCGCGAGGGATGGAGAGCGCCAGCTCGCCGAGGGGGTGGTCGCGAAAGGCCATAGCAGTTACCTCGTCATCAAGAATATAAGATGCATATTAAATGCATCTTTAAGGCGGCGCTATAACCCTTTAGAGGGAAGGGGGAAAGTGCGACACGGATCACAAAAAAATGTCCCGTTTAACTCCCTGAATGGATTTAGGAAAGTGGTTTAGAAAGTTTTTAAAGGTGGAGAAACAGTAAACAACCCGCCGCGCGTGCCGATAGATACACGTCAGACAAACCTGCATATAACAAAGGCAACGTATGTTTAAACGTATTAAAGTCATTACTCTTCTTATTTCGGTGCTGCTTGTGCTCGGCATCATGCAAGTGATTTCCGCGGGTATCTTTATCAACGCGCTGAATAACGATAAAGACAACTTCACCGTGTCGCAGCTTTCCAGCCAGAACGTGGCGGAATTTACCGACGCCTGGATCAGCCTGAACCAGGCGCGCGTCACGCTAAACCGCGGGATGCTGCGTCTGCAAAGCAGCATGGCCTCTCAGATTAACGGCGGACAGCTGAACGAGCTGGTTAACACCGCGAAAAATCTGCTGGCCAATGCGCAGGTCCATTACGACAAATACTACGCCCTGCCGAATACCCCGGGTCTGGATGAGAACCTGGCCGATCGGCTGGAAGAGCAGTACCGCATCTACTCCGCCACGTTGACGCAAATGAACGTTCTGCTGGGCCAGGGCAACCTGGAAGATATGTTCAAGCAGAATGCAGAACAGAAGCAGACGGCAATGCAAAAGGTCTATCGCGAGTGGCGCGAGGCGCAGGCTGCGCTCACCAGTAAAGGCATTCAGGATAACGAAAGCGACTACAAGCGCATCCTGTGGATCCTTTCTGCCGTCATGATCCTCGTCATTGCGGTGATTATCTCCAGCTGGATCGCCATGCGCCGGGTGCTGCTGCTGCCGCTGGAAGAGGTGATCAACCATATCCGCGCCATCGCGGCAGGGGATTTAACCCAGCCGATTCAGGCTGAAGGCAAAAACGAAATGGCTATCCTGGCGCGCAACGTGCAGGAGATGCAAACCTCGCTGGCGAACACTGTGGGCGTGGTGCGTGAAGGCGCAGACACCATCTATACCGGTGCGGGTGAAATCTCGGCGGGCAGCAACGACCTCTCTTCCCGTACCGAGCAGCAGGCCGCGTCTCTGGAAGAGACGGCAGCCAGCATGGAACAGCTGACCGCCACCGTGAAGCAGAACGCGGATAACGCGCGTCAGGCGTCTCGTCTGGCGCTGGATGCCTCCTCAACCGCGAAGAAGGGCGGTAACGTGGTGGAAGGGGTGGTGCGCACCATGGACGAGATCGCCAACAGCTCCAGCAAAATCGCGCAAATTACTAACGTTATCGACGGTATTGCCTTCCAGACCAACATTCTGGCGCTGAACGCGGCGGTGGAAGCGGCGCGTGCGGGCGAGCAGGGCCGTGGCTTTGCGGTGGTTGCAGGAGAAGTACGCACGCTTGCCCAGCGCAGCGCCCAGGCGGCGAAAGAGATTAAGGCGCTGATCGATGATTCCGGCGAACGCGTCAACGCGGGTTCCCAGCTGGTGAACGAAGCGGGCGCGACGATGGCGGAAATCGTTAACGCGGTTACCCGCGTGACCGACATCATGGGCGAAATTGCCTCTGCCTCTGACGAGCAGAGCCGCGGTATCGACCAGGTTGGTCAGGCGGTAGCTGAGATGGACCGCGTGACCCAGCAGAACGCCTCGCTGGTGGAGGAGTCTGCGGCGGCAGCGGCGGCGCTGGAAGATCAGGCCGCACGCCTGAACGAAGCGGTAGCAGTGTTCAAAATAACGCGTAATCAGGCGGTCAAAGCGGCACCGGTGAAAACCTATGTGCCAAAAGCGCAGCCAGCAGCGACGGCGTCTGAAGCGAACTGGGAAACGTTTTAAAGGCTTGCCCGGTGGTGGCTACGCCTTACCAGACCTACGGTTTTGTAGGCCCTGCAAGCGTAGCGCCGCTGGGCATTACTCACATCTCCGAAGCCGGAACGACCCTCGGTTTTTCCGGCTTCGCTCTTACCGCCATCACCACCCCCACCACCAGCAGCGCGATCCCGCAGGCCGTTAACAGCGGCGGCACGCTCTGGCGCATCAGGAAGGTGTACAGCAGCCCGGCCAGGGTTTCGAACACAATCAGCGGCCCTAAGATCACCGTCGGTAGCTTCTGGCTGGCAATGTTCCAGCACAGCGCGCCCACCCAGGAGCACAGCACCGCAATCGCAACCATTAAGCCAATAAAGACCCAGGGTCTTGGCCCGAAGGGCTGGGCAAATTCCGGCTGCTGATGACCCAGCCAGAGGCATGCGCCGGCATACCCCACTAACGAGACGGGGAGCGTGACCAGCGCCTGCGCCGTTGCCCACATCATCGGGTGTTTATCCGGATTCTCCCGCAGCCAGCGCGCATTGCGCAGGGCGTACCAGGCCCAGCACGCGACCGAGATGAACGCTAAAACGATCCCCGAACCGTAACGCCATAAGCTGAAGTCTGCCAGGCCGTGGCGCAGCTCGGCGATATTGACGCACACCAGCCCCACGGCGGTGCAGGCCAGGGCGGGTATCATTTTCGACCACGCCAGCTTGCCGTCCCGATGACTATAGAGCAGATTCGCGAAGATGGGGATGACCACCGGCAGCGTGCCGATAATCATGGTCGACACCGGCGCTCCGGTTCGCTGAATGGCGCTTGCCAGGCAGACGTAATAGATGAGATTGCCCATCATGGTCAGCGCCAGCGCGGTGCCCCAGTCCTGACGGCTGAGCTGTCGCAAGCGCGTACGCCCCAGCCATGCCAGAGGAAGGGCAATCAGCCCGAGCGCCAGATAACGTCCGGTAGACTGCAATATCGCCGGGTATTCCGGCACGATCAGAGGGCCGACAAAGATCAGCCCCCACATCAGACCTGCAAGCAGGGCATACAACACGCCGCTAATCATTTTTCCATCCACATTGATTTACTCTGCACTCAGTCTAGAAGGGGGAAACGCGCGCGTATTGTATGAGATTGCGCATTAGCGCCGGGCGACCTGTTTCTGGTAGCGCACGGGCGTAATGCCGTAGCGGCGGGTGAAGGCGCGGGTTAAATGCGACTGGTCGGTCAGCCCCGTTGCGGCGGCGACTTCGGCGGCGGGCATACCGTGGGTGAGAAACGCCTTGGCGCGCCACAGGCGGATGGCCATCAACATCTGGTGCGGCGTAACGTGAAAATGGGCTTTGAACTGGCGCTGGAAATGGTACGGGCTGAGCGAGACAACGTTCGCCAGTTCGTCCAGCGTCAGGGCGTGCATATAGTTGTCGTGTAAATACTCGCGCACGCGCTCGAACCGGTGTGCGCCTTCCTGAACCACCGGCGCGTGATGGGCTAGCGGCTGAAAGGTCTCGATCAGATCCAGCAATAAGCCTTTTTGCGCCAGCGGATCGTCCGTATGCCACAGGCCGTAAATTAGCCTGCCGATCTGCTGAGAGCGCTGCGGGTCGTAACGGGTTACGTCGCTGAACCACCAGTGGCGCAGGCCGGTTACCTCTTCCAGAAGATTGGGTTCGATGTAGACCATCCGGTAGCGCCAGCCGTCTTCGGTCGCGGACTCCCCGGTATGGATCTCGTCCGGGTTCATGGTAACAACGGATTTTTCAGGTGCGAGATGCTGGGTGCCGCGATAGCGAAAGCGTTCGGCGCCGGTTTCGATGGTGCCGATGCCGAAGGCTTCATGGGTGTGGGGCTCAAAGGCGTAGTCAGAGATATGCGCATGATAGAGTTCAAGGCCCGGCAGTTGCGCCAGATGGCGAAAGCGCGCGCTGTCTCTCTCATCAATAAACTGTTCCGGTACGCCTTGCACGATGAGCCTCCTCATGGGTCATCACTACATTATCAGAGATGACCCGAGGGGATGCCACAAAAAATAACCAATCCGTAACAATTACAGAATGGCTTTGACGCTCTCCGCCAGCGGTGTAGTCGGGCGGCCAATCAGCTTGCTCAGGGTACGGCTGTCGTCAAACAGGCCGCCTTTGGACGCGCCCACGTCGGAGTCCGCCAGCATATCCGCCAGCCCGGCGGGTAAACCCACGCTCTTCAATGCGGCTGCAAAGTCCGCTTCGCTCAGGTTTTGATACGCCACAGGTTTACCACTCTGCTTGCTCAGTTCCGCCGCCAGCTCGCTCAATGTCCAGCCGTGGTCGCCTGCCAGTTCGTATACCTTGCCCGCATGACCCTCTTCAGCGATCACTTTGGCTGCCGCCGCGGCATAGTCTGCGCGGGTGGCGGAGGCAATTTTTCCTTCGCCTGCGGCACCAATGAATACGCCGTGTTCCAGCGCAGGCGGCGCGCTCGCCAGGTAGTTTTCGGTGTACCAGCCGTTGCGCAGCAGGGCATAGGGAATGCCGGACGCCGCCAGCGCTTTTTCAGTGGCGACATGTTCAACGTGCAGACCCAACGGTGATTTATCCGCGTGCAGCAGGCTGGTGTAGGCGATAAATTTCACGCCTGCCGCTTTGGCGGCGTTGATAACGTTCTGGTGCTGGGTCGCGCGCTGGCCCACTTCGCTGGAGGAGATGAGCAGCAGCTTTTCCACGCCGCTCAGCGCGGCAGTAAAGGCGGCTTCATCGGTGTAATCCGCCTGACGAACCACAATACCCTGGTTGCTTAACGCTTCAGCTTTCGCCGGGTTACGAACAATGGCAACAATCTGGTTTGCTGGAACGGTTGTCAGCAGTTCTTCAATAACGTGCTGGCCAAGCTGGCCGGTAGCGCCGGTAATCGCGATCATGATAAATCTCCTTCGTGTTTGTCTGGTGTTGTGGCACACTATCACCATGGCTAACTTTTAGTAAGTACGTACAAAAAGGTAAGTATGAAAAAAACGATCCCAACGCTCAGCGAGCAAATGCGCGATGGCAATCTCTTCGCGGAACAGTGCCCTTCACGGGAGGTGCTTAAACACGTTACCAGCCGCTGGGGCGTGCTGATCCTGCTGGCTCTGCGCGGAGGAACGCACCGTTTTAGCGAGCTGCGCCATAAAATGGGCGGGGTGAGCGAAAAGATGCTGTCCCAGTCGCTTCAGGCGCTGGAGCAGGACGGGTTTGTCGATCGCGTGTCGTATCCGGTCGTGCCGCCGCACGTCGAGTATAGCCTGACACCGATGGGCATCGAGGTGAGCGAGAAAGTCGCCGCGCTGGCGGACTGGATTGAAGTCAATACGCCGAAGGTGATGGCGAATCGGGATGAGCGTGCGGCGTAAAAGCCGGGTGGCGGTTTCGCCTTACCCGGCACAATCACCGCTACCTGCTCAAATCCACCTGATAAATCGCGAACCCGATATCATCCGTCGCAACCTTCTTCATCGGATACTGCGCCTTATCCTTAATAAACGCGGCTGCCTTATCGGACGGTGACGTTTCAAAGCGGATATCCAGTTTCGCATCGCTGTGGATTGGCGCAAGACGCCAGTTGTTATCCACCGCCGGGTGAATTTCGCCCGCCTTCTTCGACTCCGCGCCGATCCACGCCGCCAGCACCGAGCGGTTTTCGTCCGGTGACGCAAAAGCGATGTGGCTATCGCCCGTACCGGCAAACTTACCGCCGTAGGCACGATAGTTATTGGTCACCACCAGGAAGGTGGCATTCGGGTCGATCGCCTTGCCGTTGAAGGTCAGGTTTTTGATGCGTTCGGCCTGCGGGTTAATCGCCTGGCACTCGCTGTCATATTTCGCCGGCTGGGTGACGTCAATCTGGTAATTTACGCCGTCGATCACGTCGAAGTTGTAGGTGCGGAAGCCGTCCCAGTTAATCAGCGGCTGTGGTTTACTGCTCTTCGGGTCGATCTGGTTAAACTGCCCGGCGGAGCACTCCAGCCACTCCTTCACCTCTTTCCCCGTGGCTTTAACCACCACCAGCGTATTCGGGTAGAGATAGAGATCGGCGGCGTTACGGAAGGTGAGCTGGCCTTTTTCGACCTCAACATAGCTTGCCGGGTCGTTCTTGCGTCCGCCCACTTTGAATGGCGCAGCGGCAGACAGCACCGGCAGTTTTGCCAGATCCGGATCGCCCTGAACAAAGTGTTCGGCATAGGCTTTCTGGGCCATGTTGACCACCTGAACGGTCGGATCGTCCTGCACCAGCGCCAGGAAGCTGTACATATTGTCGGCGGATTTGCCGATCGGCTTGCTGACGAATTCGCGGGTGGCGTCGTGGTCGTGCTTCAGCACGTCGACCAGCTTTTTATCTTCCGCGGCCAGGGATTTTTTAGCCGCCGCGTCGTAAATCGGGCGCGCTTCGGCTTTTGACTGCGTCACCTTCCAGCTGCCGCTGTCGTTATTTAGCACCAGATCCACCACGCCAAGGTGGTCGCCCCACATGCCCGGCATCACCGACGGCACGCCGTTGAGCGTCCCTTTCTCGATATCCGCCCCTTGAATGCTGGCAAAATCTTTGCCCGGGAAAACGGCGTGAGCGTGGCCGAACAGGATCGCGTCAACGCCCGGGACTTCGCTCAGATAGTAAACGGAGTTCTCCGCCATGGCCTGATACGGGTCGGCTGACAGGCCTGAGTGAGCCACCACGACAACGACATCCGCGCCTTTCGCACGCATTTCCGGCACGTACTTGCGCGCGGTTTCGGTAATGTCATTAACGGTCACTTTGCCGTCGAGGTTGGCTTTATCCCAGGTCATGATCTGCGGCGGTACGAAGCCGATATAGCCGATTTTCAGCGTCTGCTTTTTACCGTCCCGATCGACAACTTCACTCTCTTTAATCAGGTAAGGGGTAAAGAGCGGCTTTTGCGTCTTAACGTCGATGATATTGGCGTTAACGTACGGGAACTTCGCGCCGGCCAGCGCATCGTGCAGGTATTTCAGGCCGTAGTTGAATTCGTGGTTGCCCAGGTTGCCGACGGCATAGTCCAGCGTGTTCATCGCTTTATAAACGGGATGGATCTCGCCTTTCTTCAGACCTTTTGCCGCCATGTAGTCGCCGAGCGGGCTGCCCTGAATGAGATCGCCGTTGTCCACCAGCACGCTATTTTTGACTTCACCCCGCGCGGCGTTGATCAAACTTGCTGTACGTACCAGTCCGAATTTTTCCGTAGGGGTATCTTTGTAGTAATCGAAGTCCATCATATTGCTGTGCAGATCGGTCGTTTCCAGAATACGCAGATCTACCGTCGCCGCCTGCACGCTCGCTGCAATCAGCGTCGCCAGAAGCGTTGCACTAAACTTAATCATCAGAGGAGTCCTTTTTTCGATCCGTTCCACAAAAGAGTATGTATCTATCGTTTGTTGCTTACAGAAATGTGAATCCTGACAGAAAAAAGCGACCTGAAACCGGAATTGCTTCACAGATAGCGGAATTGTTCACATTACGATATAACTAAAACAAAGAGTTAACCTCACTGCGTTAACAAAGAGGTGGAAAATGCTAGATAAGATTTGTCAGCTCGCACGGGATGCGGGAGATGCCATCATGCAGGTGTATGACGGTGTTAAACCGATGGAGGTCGTCAGCAAGGCGGACGACTCCCCGGTCACGGCGGCCGATATCGCGGCGCATAAGGTGATCCTGCAAGGTCTGCAGGCCTTAACGCCGGATATCCCCGTTCTGTCTGAAGAAGCGCCGCAAAGCTGGGACGAGCGCCAGCACTGGCAGCGCTACTGGCTGGTCGATCCGCTGGACGGGACAAAAGAGTTCATCAAGCGCAACGGTGAGTTCACCGTCAATATTGCCCTGATTGAGAAGGGTAAAGCGGTGCTCGGCGTGGTCTACGCGCCGGTAATGAAGGTGATGTACAGCGCCGCAGAAGGGAAGGCCTGGAAGGAGGAGTGCGGCGTACGCAAGCAGATCCAGGTGCGCGATGCCCGTCCACCGCTGGTGGTGATTAGCCGCTCGCACAGCGACAGCGAGCTGGAGGAATACCTGCAACAGCTGGGTGAACACCAGACCACCTCGATTGGCTCGTCGCTGAAATTCTGCCTGGTAGCGGAAGGTCAGGCGCAGCTGTATCCGCGCTTTGGGCCAACCAACGTCTGGGATACCGCGGCAGGCCATGCCGTTGCCGCGGCCGCCGGGGCGCATGTCCATGACTGGCAGGGCAAGCCGCTGGACTATACCCCGCGCGAATCATTCCTCAACCCCGGCTTCCGCGTCTCTCTTTACTGAGCCAGCAGTTTGTGCAGCAGGGCGACAACCTGCTGCACCTCTTCCTGAGTTAACGCGCCGTCTTTCACCCACTGCACGCGGCCGTCCTTATCCAGCACGACAATCGCGGAGCTCTCTTCCTCAAGCTGCCAGGCCTTACGCGTCACGCCGTTGCTGTCGACGATAAACTGCGACCACGGGTAGAGCTTTTTATTGCTCTCAAGGCTTGAGCGCACAAACATCCCGGAGCCCGGAATGGCATCATCGGTGTTCACAATCGTGGTGGTCTGGTAGCGGTCATGGGGGAATTTTGCGGCCTTGATCGCCTCCACCAGGCTGGCATTCTTCTCTTTTGCGGATGTACGACCGGCAATATGTTGTACAACTCTCACTTTGCCCGCGAGCTGCGCGCTATTCCAGGCTTTATAGCTAAACTTATCATTGTCGAGAATCAATTCTCCCCGGTCAGCAATGCCGACTGGCGGTACACGTTGTCCTTTTTCAATGCTGTGAGCGGAAGCCCACAGGGGCAGCAGCAGGCAGGCTGCCGCAAGGATGTTACGTAGGGTCATGGCGTTTCCTTATTGTTTGCAGGTGATCCGACCACTTGGTCATACGTTTTAATCATAAGTGCGATCAATGTGGTTTTCCCGCAATCCGAGTGCCAGTTTGCGGGTGAACGCACATATCCATGAAAAAACGACGGCTTATACTGCTCTCTATCACGCTTTGCAAAGATTATTCTGAATAATTGTAATCAAACGGTAAATAAACTTATGCACACTGGGTAACACCGTAGTTCTGGTCTATAGTCATTGGGCATCAAAATTTGCGCTCAGGACAGTCGGGCCGATTGTGGCACCGCAAGAGCGTATGATTCGCAGGAGATACAAGAATGAAAATTTTCCAACGCTACAACCCGCTTCAGGTGGCGAAGTACGTGAAGATCCTGTTCCGTGGACGGTTGTACATCAAGGATGTTGGCGCTTTTGAGTTTGATAAGGGCAAGATCCTTGTCCCAAAAGTGAAGGACAAACAGCACCTGTCTGTGATGTCCGAAGTCAACCGTCAGGTTATGCGTCTGCAAACTGAGATGGCTTAACCAACGTGCTATGCAGTAGGTAGTTAAAAAGACGGCTCCCGATGGGAGCCGTTGATGTTTGTGGGGGCAGGAACGTTACGCCGACACCTTCTCTTCCGCGTCCGGCAGCTTCGGCACCAGTACGGTCGGCTTGTTGTCAATACGCGTCACCAGCAGCTGGTCGATGCGATAGTTATCAATATCCACCACCTCAAACTTGTAGCCGGAGAACTTCACCGAGTCGGTGCGTTTCGGGATTTTACGCAGCATAAACATCATAAAGCCGCCGATGGTTTCGTAGTTACCGGACTGCGGGAACTCGTCGATATCCAGCACGCGCATGACGTCTTCAATCGGCGTACCGCCGTCGATCAGCCATGAATTATCGTCACGCTGAACAATCTGCTCTTCCAGTCCCTGGCCAACCAGGTCTCCCATCAGCGTGGTCATCACGTCGTTCAGCGTGATGATACCCACCACCAGCGCGTATTCATTCATGATCACCGCGAAGTCTTCCCCGGCGGTTTTGAAACTTTCCAGCGCTTCGGAGAGCGTCAGGGTGTCCGGCACAATCAGGGTATTGCGGATCTGCACGCCGCTGTTGAGCGCCAGGCTCTGGTTTGCCAGCACGCGGTTCAGCAGGTCTTTGGAGTCGACGTAACCGATTATGTGGTCGATATCTTCATTACAGACCAGGAACTTGGAGTGAGGATGCTGCGCCACTTTGTTCTTCAGGCTCTGCTCATCTTCATGTAAATCGAACCAGATAATGTTTTCACGGCCCGTCATGGAAGAGGGCACGGTACGGGATTCCAGTTCAAATACGTTCTCAATCAGCTCGTGTTCCTGCTTACGCAGCACCCCGGCCAGCGCGCCGGCTTCCACCACCGCATAAATGTCGTCAGAGGTGATGTCGTCTTTACGCACCATTGGCAGCTTAAAGATGCGGAAAATCACGTTCGCCAGTCCGTTGAAGAACCACACCAGCGGACGAAACACGTACAGACAGAAGCGCATCGGGTTGATGATACGCAAAGCTACAGCTTCTGGCGCAATCATACCGATGCGTTTCGGGGTCAGGTCTGCAAAGAGGATGAACAGGCCGGTTACCAGCGAGAAGGAGAGAATAAAGCTCAGCTGTTCGGCAAGCTCAGCGGACATGTATTTGACAAAGAGGCTATAAAACGCTGGAGAAAAGGCCGCATCGCCCACGATACCGCCGAGAATGGCGACCGCGTTAAGGCCAATCTGCACCACGGTGAAGAACATGCCGGGGTTTTCCTGCATTTTCAGGATGCGGGTGGCATTGATGTTGCCCTCGTCGGCAAGCAGCTTAAGTTTGATTTTACGGGACGCGGCCAGCGAGATCTCAGATATCGAGAAAAATGCACTGACGGCAATAAGACAAAGTATTACTAAAATACTGTTTAACATAGTTTATCCGGCTTCTCGCCAGATCCTCAGAAGGGGAGTTGATACCATTTGTGTGAAAACACGTAGAACGTCAGCTCGTAGCGTTGAGCCGATTATTTCAGCGGTAGTATAGCGTAAAGAGATGTAAATCTGCCAGAGGTCACATTTTTGGCATAAAACAGACCGGACAGCGTGCGCTGTCCGGTACGGGTGACGATTTAACGGTTAATAATCAGGCCAGCTGTGGCGGCAGGCAGACGCCGATGCCTCCGATGCCGCAGTAGCCGTACGGGTTTTTATGCAGATACTGCTGGTGATCGTCCTCGGCGTAGTAGAACGGTTTCGCCGTCGCGATTTCCGTGGTCACCTCGCGCGTATCGCCTGCTTCACGCATGGCCTGCTGGAAACGCTCAAGGCTGGCGCGTGCGGCGGCGTCCTGCTCAGGGGTGAGTGGATAAATCGCCGAGCGGTACTGCGTGCCGTGGTCGTTGCCCTGACGCATGCCCTGCGCCGGGTCGTGGTTTTCCCAGAAGACCTGCAGGAGCTGTTCGTAGCTGATGACCGTCGGGTCATATACCACGCGGACCGCTTCCGCATGGCCGGTTTCGCCGGAGCAGACTTCGCGGTAGGTTGGGTTTGGCGTGTAGCCGCCCGTGTAGCCGGCCGCGGTGCTGTAGACGCCGGGCAGCTGCCAGAAGAGGCGCTCAACGCCCCAGAAGCAGCCCATGGCGAACAGGGCGATTTCCATTCCATCAGGAACGTTGGTCATTGAATGGTTATTGACGGCGTGTAAGGTCGCCACAGGCATAGGGGTGTTGCGTCCCGGTAATGCATCAGCTTGTGAAACCAGATGCTTCTTGTCGAATAAACTCACGATGGGGCCTCCCGGGGTGCGATGTTTCGGTTAAGGTTGTCACGAAGCGTTTAATTGAACACAATAAATGCGCTGAATGAGACTAGATTTAATCATAAGAAATATTTGGGTGTTACACCCGTTTTCAACCCACGATTTGGGTTTTTGGCTTCCGGGCCGTATTTTGCCGCACGGCGGCGCTTCATTTGCTTCCAGGGTGGAAAAGGGATATTCAGGAGAAAACGTGACAAAAATCCGCCAGTTATGTTTAGTCAGTGTATTGCTGACAAGCGGGGTTGCCAGCGCGGCGAATGTCCGTTTGCAGGTTGAGGGGTTATCCGGGACGCTGGAAAAAAACGTGCGTGCGCAGCTGTCGACCATCCAGAGCGATGAGGTGACGCCGGACCGGCGTTTTCGCGCGCGCGTGGATGACGCGATCCGTGAAGGGCTAAAAGCGCTGGGGTATTACGAACCCACCATTGATTTCGATCTTCGCCCGCCGCCAAAGAAGGGGCGTCAGGTGCTTATTGCCCGCGTCTCGCCGGGCGAGCCGGTGCTGATTGGCGGCACGAACGTCATCCTGCGCGGCGGCGCGCGTACCGACCGCGACTACCTGGACCTGCTCAGCACGCGGCCGAAAATCGGCACCGTGCTCAACCACGGTGACTACGACCACTTAAAAAAAGAGCTGACGAGCGTCTCTCTGCGTAAGGGCTACTTCGACAGCCAGTTCAATAAAAGCCAGCTGGGCATTGCGCTGGAGCGACGTCAGGCCTTCTGGGATATTGACTACGACAGCGGCGAACGCTACCGCTTTGGCGATGTAACGTTTGAAGGTTCGCAAATTCGTGAAGAGTATCTGCAAAACCTCGTGCCGTTTAAAAAAGGCGATTACTACCAGTCGAGTGATCTGGCGGAGCTGAACCGTCGCCTCTCCGCTACCGGCTGGTTTAACTCCGTGGTTGTCGCACCGGAATTTGATAAGTCTCGCAAAACCAAGGTGTTGCCGCTGCATGGCGTTGTCTCGCCGCGCACCGAGAACACCATTGAGACCGGTGTTGGCTACTCGACAGACGTCGGTCCGCGCGTGAAGACCTCCTGGAAAAAGCCGTGGATGAACTCCTACGGCCACAGTCTGACCACCAGCGCCAGCATTTCCGCACCGGAACAGCAGCTTGATTTCAGCTATAAAATTCCGCTGCTGAAAAACCCGCTTGAGCAATATTACCTGGTGCAGGGCGGCTTTAAGCGTACCGATTTGAACGATACCGAGCAGGACTCGACAACGCTTGCGGTTTCACGCTTCTGGGATCTCTCCAGCGGCTGGCAGCGCGCCATTAACCTGCGCTGGAGCCTTGATCACTTTACCCAGGCAAACGTCACCAACACCACTATGTTGCTTTATCCGGGCGTGATGATCAGCCGTACCCGCTCGCGCGGCGGCCTGATGCCAACCTGGGGTGATTCACAGCGTTACTCTATCGACTACTCCAATACGATGTGGGGCTCTGACGTCGACTTCACGGTGGTGCAGGCGCAAAACGTCTGGATCCGCACGCTGTATGACAAACACCGCTTTGTGATGCGCGGCAATCTCGGCTGGATTGAGACGGGGGATTTCGAGCGCGTTCCGCCGGACCTGCGCTTCTTCGCCGGGGGCGACCGCAGCATTCGCGGGTATAAGTACAAATCGATCTCACCTGAAAACGAAAAAGGCCAGCTGACCGGGGCATCCAAACTGGCGACCGGATCGTTGGAGTATCAGTACAACGTCAGCGGCAAGTGGTGGGGTGCCATGTTTGTTGACGGTGGTGAAGCGGTGAACGATATCCGCCGCAGCGACTTTAAAACTGGTGCAGGCGTGGGCGTACGCTGGCAATCACCCGTCGGGCCCATCAAGCTCGATTTCGCCGTGCCGGTGGGCGACAAAGATGAACACGGATTACAGTTTTACATCGGTCTGGGGCCTGAATTATGAGTTTATGGAAGAAAATAAGCCTCGGGGTGCTGATTTTTATCGTGCTGCTGCTCGGTACGGTGGCGTTTCTGGTGGGAACGACGACCGGGCTGCATCTGCTGTTTAACGCCGCGAACCGTTGGGTGCCGGGGCTGGAAATTGGTCAGGTAACGGGCGGCTGGCGCGACCTGCGTCTGAAGAACATCCGCTACGAGCAGCCGGGCGTGGCGGTCAACGCCGGGGAATTTCATCTCGCGGTGAAGCTGGGCTGCCTGCGGGACAGCAAGCTCTGCGTAAACGATCTGTCGCTAAAAGACGTCAACGTGGCGGTAGACTCAAAGAAAATGCCGAAGTCTGCGCCGGTTGAGGAAGAGGACAGCGGCCCGCTGAATCTCTCCACGCCGTACCCGATTGCGCTCTATCGGGTGGCGCTCGATAACGTCAATATCAAAATCGACGACACCACCGTTTCGGTGATGGATTTCACCTCCGGTCTGCGCTGGCAGGAGAAAAACCTCACCCTGACGCCAACCTCGCTGCAAGGGTTGCTGATTGCGCTGCCGAAAGTGGCGGACGTGGCGCAGGAAGAGATCGTCGAACCGAAGATCCAGAACCCGCAGCCGGAAGAGAAGCCGCTGGGCGAAACGCTGAAAGAACTCTTCTCGAAGCCTGTCCTGCCTGAAATGACCGACGTGCATCTGCCGCTGAACCTCAACATTGAGGAGTTCAAAGGCGAACAGCTGCGCCTGACCGGCGACACCGATCTGACGGTCTTTAACATGCTGCTGAAAGTCAGCAGCATTGACGGCAACATGAAGCTCGACGCGCTGGATATCGATACCAACCAGGGCTCGGTGAACGCGTCAGGCAACGCCCTGCTGCGCGACAGCTGGCCGGTGGATATCACCCTCAATAGCGCTCTGAATATCGACCCGCTGAAGGGCGAAAAAGTGAAGGTTAAAGTGGGCGGGGCGCTGCGCGAGAAGCTGGATATCGGGGTGAATCTCTCCGGCCCGGTAGACATGGCCCTGCGCGCGCAAACCCAGCTGGCGGAAGCCGGGCTGCCGCTCAATCTGGAGGTTGTCAGCAAGCAGCTTTACTGGCCGTTTACCGGCGAAAAACAGTATCAGGCCGACGATCTGAAGCTGAAGCTGAGCGGCAAGATGACCGACTACACGCTCTCGTTCCACACTGCGGTGAAGGGGCAGGGCGTGCCGCCCGCGACCATCACGCTGGATGCAAAAGGCAACGAACAGCAGGTTAACCTCGACAAGCTGACAGTCGCGGCGCTGGAAGGCAAAACGGAACTGACCGCGCTGCTCGACTGGCAGCAGGCGATCAGCTGGCGCGGCGAGCTGAAGCTGACGGGAATTAACACCGCCAAAGAGGTGCCGGACTGGCCGTCGAAGCTGGACGGGCTGATCAAAACCCGCGGCAGCCTCTACGGCGGCACGTGGCAGATGGACGTGCCGGAAATCAAGCTCACCGGGAACGTTAAGCAGAACAAGGTGAACGTAGAAGGCTCGGTGAAGGGCAACAGCTACCTGCAGTGGATTATCCCGGGACTGCACGTGGCGCTGGGCCGCAACACGGCGGATATCAAAGGCGAGCTGGGGGTAAAAGATCTCAATCTTGACGCCACCATCGACGCGCCGAATCTGGATAACGCCCTGCCGGGTCTGGGCGGTACGGCGAAAGGACTCGTGAAAGTGCGCGGCACCGTGGACGCGCCGCAACTGCTGGCAGATATCACCGCCAACAATCTGCGCTGGCAGGAGCTGAGCGTTGCCCGCGTCCGCGTGGAAGGGGATGTGAAATCCACCGATCAGATCGGCGGCAACCTGAACCTGCGCGTGGAGCGCATTTCCCAGCCGGACGTGAACATTAGCCTGGTGACTCTGGACGCCAAAGGTAACGAGAAGCAGCACGACCTCCAGCTGCGCGTGCAGGGCGAGCCCGTCTCCGGCCAGCTTCACCTGATCGGCAGCTTCGACCGGAAGGAAACGCGCTGGAAAGGAACGCTGGACAACACCCGCTTCAACACCCCGGTGGGGCCGCTGGCGCTGTCGCGCTCCATTGCGCTGGACTACCGCAACGCCGAGGAGAAGATCAGCATCGGGCCTCACTGCTGGACCAACCCGAACGCGGAGCTGTGCGTGCCGCAGACCATTGATGCGGGGGCGGAAGGGCGCGCGCAGATCAACCTGAACCGCTTCGATCTGGCGATGCTGAAACCGTTTATGCCGGACACCACGCAGGCCAGCGGCGTCTTCAGCGGGAAAGCCGATGTCGCCTGGGACACCACCAAAGAGGGGCTGCCGCAGGGCAGCGTCACGCTTTCCGGCCGTAACGTGAAGGTAACGCAGGAGGTGAACGACGCGCCGCTGCCGGTGGCCTTCGACACCCTGAATGTGAGTGCAGACCTGCATAACAACCGTGCGGAGCTGGGGTGGCTTATCCGTCTGACCAACAACGGCCAGATGGACGGGCAGATACAGATTACCGATCCGCAGGGGCGGCGCAATCTGGGCGGCAACGTCAATATTCGTAACTTCAACCTGGCGATGGTCAACCCGATCTTCGCCCGCGGGGAAAAAGCTGAGGGCATGGTAAATGCCAACCTGCGCCTGGCGGGCAACGCGCAAAGCCCTCAGCTGTTCGGTCAGTTGCGGCTCAGCGGTGTGGATATCGACGGTAACTTTATGCCGTTCGATATGCAGCCCAGCCAGATTGCGATGAACTTCAACGGCATGAGCTCGACGCTGAACGGCTCGGTATTAACTCAGCAGGGGCAAATCAACCTGAGCGGCGACGCGGACTGGAGCCAGCTCGACAACTGGCGCGCCCGTATTGCCGCGAAAGGCAGTAAGGTGCGCATCACCGTACCGCCAATGGTGCGCCTGGACGTCTCGCCGGACGTGGTCTTTGAGGCGACGCCAAGCCTCTTCACCCTGGATGGCCGCGTGGACGTGCCGTGGGCGCGTATCGTGGTTCACGAGGTGCCGGAAAGCGCGGTCGGCGTCTCCAGTGATGAAGTTATGCTCAATGAAAATCTGAAACCTGTCGAACAGAAGAGCGCTGGCATACCGATTAATAGTAACCTTATCGTGCACGTGGGAAATAACGTGCGGTTGGATGCGTTTGGGCTGAAGGCGAGGCTCACGGGCGACCTGAAAGTGGCGCAGGATAAACAAGGGCTTGGCCTCAACGGGCAGATCAATATTCCTGAAGGGCGTTTCCATGCCTATGGTCAGGATCTGATTGTCCGTAAAGGCGAGCTGCTGTTCTCCGGCCCACCGGATCAACCGCTGTTGAACATCGAAGCGATTCGTAACCCGGAAGCGACGGAAAACGACGTCATTGCTGGCGTACGCGTCACCGGCTCCGCCGACGAACCGAAGGCGGAGATCTTCTCCGACCCGGCGATGTCGCAGCAGGAAGCCCTCTCTTATCTGCTGCGCGGACAAGGTCTGGACAGCGGACAAAGCGACAGTGCGGCGATGACCTCAATGTTGGTCGGACTGGGGGTTGCACAAAGTGGGCAGGTTGTGGGTAAAATCGGCGAGACGTTCGGCGTAAGCAATCTGGCGCTGGACACCCAGGGCGTGGGTGACTCCTCGCAGGTGGTGGTCAGCGGCTATGTACTGCCGGGTCTGCAGGTAAAATATGGTGTGGGGATCTTTGACTCACTGGCAACACTCACGTTACGCTATCGCCTGATGCCTAAGCTATATCTGGAAGCAGTGTCCGGCGTAGACCAGGCACTTGATCTGCTCTATCAGTTTGAGTTTTAGCAATGCGAATATTTGTCTACGGCAGTTTACGAACCAGGCAAGGCAACAGTCACTGGATGACCAATGCCCAGCTACTGGGGAATTACAATATCGAGAACTACCAGTTGTACAGCCTGGGCCACTATCCAGGCGCGGTTCCCGGCGAAGGAACAGTACAGGGTGAAGTTTATCGTATTGATAATGCTACACTTGCCGAACTTGATGCCTTGCGCACCAGGGGCGGTGAATACGCTCGCCAGTTGATCCAGACACCGTACGGAAGCGCGTGGATGTATGTCTACCAGCGTCCGGTCGACGGGTTAACGCGGATTGTAAGCGGTAACTGGTTAGACAGAGACCAGTACTGAAAAACGACAACGCCACCGTGAGGTGGCGTTGTTGTTTGTGTCTGGCAGTAAGAATTACTTCTTAGCAGCGCGTTCGAAGGAGGCGATGATTTCTGCTTTCGCCGCTTCTGCGTTGTCCCAGCCGTCAACCTTAACCCATTTACCTTTTTCGAGGTCTTTGTAGTGCTCGAAGAAGTGGGCGATCTGCGCTTTCAGCAGCTCTGGCAGGTCATTCACATCTTTAATGTGATCGTACTCTTTGCTCAGCTTGGTGTGCGGTACCGCAACCAGCTTCGCATCTTCACCCGCTTCGTCAGTCATCTTCAGCACGCCAACAGGACGGCAGCGAATGACGGAGCCTGGCTGCAGTGGGTATGGCGTTGGAACCAGCACGTCAACCGGGTCACCGTCCAGAGACAGGGTGTGGTTGATGTAGCCGTAGTTGCACGGATAGAACATGGCGGTAGACATGAAACGGTCAACGAACAGCGCACCGGTGTCTTTGTCGATTTCGTATTTGATTGGATCTGCGTTGGCCGGGATTTCAATAACAACGTAGATGTCTTCTGGCAGTTCTTTACCCGCTGGGACGTTGAGTAAGCTCATGTCGGTGTCCTTTAAAATGGATGGTAAACAAGTGGCAGGTATTATAGCCAACTCACGCTGAATGTCTCCGCCTCTTTTCGCTTTCTCTCCCCGCAAGCCCCACTTTTCAGACCGTTTCCATGACAGGAAAATCCATAAACTCAGCCGCATTTTTAATGGTGAAATGAAAGCGATTACAAACTTGTGATTAACATTTTATTCACTTTCCTGAAGTGTGATGTAACGCAATTCGTTACATATTTCATTGGCTATAGTCATTTCGCAGAACATCTTTTAACCAACAATAAACACCCCTACGAGGACGCTCATATGTGGAAGCGCTTACTTCTTGTCACAGCAGTTTCGGCAGCCATGTCGTCTATGGCGATGGCCGCTCCCTTAACCGTAGGTTTTTCGCAAGTTGGCTCTGAATCCGGCTGGCGTGCGGCGGAAACCAACGTTGCGAAAAGCGAGGCTCAGAAACGCGGCATCACCCTGAAAATCGCCGATGGTCAGCAAAAGCAGGAAAACCAGATCAAAGCCGTGCGCTCGTTTATCGCCCAGGGCGTGGATGCCATCTTTATTGCACCAGTGGTGGCGACCGGCTGGGAACCGGTTCTGAAGGAAGCGAAAGACGCTGAAATTCCGGTCTTCCTGCTCGACCGTTCCATCGATGTTAAAGACAAATCTCTCTATATGACCACCGTCACCGCTAATAACGTGCTTGAAGGGCAGTTAATTGGCGACTGGCTGATTAAAAAGGTCGACGGCAAGCCGTGTAACGTCGTTGAACTGCAGGGCACCGTCGGCGCGAGCGTGGCCATCGACCGTAAGAAAGGCTTTGCTGAGGCCATTGCCAAAGCGCCAAACATCAAGATTATCCGCTCCCAGTCCGGCGACTTTACCCGCAGTAAGGGTAAAGAGGTCATGGAGAGCTTTATCAAGGCTGAAAACAACGGCAAGAATATCTGCATGGTTTACGCCCACAACGATGACATGGCGATCGGGGCGATTCAGGCGATTAAAGAAGCGGGCCTGAAGCCGGGCAAAGATATCCTCACCGGCTCTATCGACGGCGTGCCGGACATCTACAAAGCGATGATCGACGGTGAAGCCAATGCCAGCGTCGAGCTGACGCCGAACATGGCGGGCCCGGCATTCGACGCGCTGGAGAAATTCAAGAAAGACGGCACGATGCCTGAGAAGGTGACCGTCACCAAGTCCACGCTCTACCTGCCTGATACAGCGAAAGAAGAGTTAGAGAAGAAGAAAAATATGGGCTACTGATCCAGTGAAATTGCCGGGTGGCGCTGCGCTTACCCGGCCTACGGGAACGTGCCGGGGACGTGAATATGAAAACTGAACAACACCAGGAAATCCTCCGCACAGAGGGCTTGAGTAAATTCTTCCCCGGCGTAAAGGCGCTGGATAGCGTTGATTTCAGCCTGCGGCGCGGTGAGATCATGGCGCTGCTGGGCGAGAACGGCGCGGGAAAATCGACGCTGATTAAATCGCTGACCGGCGTTTATCATGCCGATCGCGGTACCATCTGGCTGGAAGGCAACGCCATTTCGCCAAAAAATACCGCCCACGCCCAGCAGCTGGGGATCGGGACAGTTTACCAGGAAGTGAACCTGCTGCCGAATATGTCGGTGGCGGACAACCTGTTTATTGGCCGCGAGCCACGCCGCTTTGGCCTGCTGCGCCGCAAAGAGATGGAGGCGCGCGCCACGAAGCTGATGGAGTCCTACGGCTTCTCCCTCGACGTCCGCGAGCCGCTGAACCGCTTTTCCGTGGCGATGCAGCAGATCGTCGCCATCTGTCGCGCTATCGATCTCTCTGCGAAGGTGCTGATCCTCGATGAACCCACCGCCAGCCTCGATACCCAGGAAGTGGAGATGCTCTTCACCCTGATGCGCCAGCTGCGCGATCAGGGCGTGAGCCTGATCTTCGTCACGCACTTTCTCGATCAGGTGTATGAGGTGAGCGACCGCATTACGGTGCTGCGCAACGGCAGCTTTGTCGGCTGCCGCGAAACCCGCGAGCTGCCGCAGATCGAGCTGGTGAAAATGATGCTGGGCCGCGAGCTGGAAACCAACGCGCTCCAGCGTGCGGGCCGTACGCTGCTGAGCGAAAAACCGGTTGCCGCGTTCAGCGATTACGGCAAGAAAGGCGTGATATCGCCGTTTAACCTTGAGGTGCGTCCCGGCGAAATTGTCGGGCTGGCGGGCCTGCTAGGCTCGGGCCGAACCGAAACCGCCGAGGTGATCTTCGGGATCAAGCCTGCCGACAGCGGCACCGCGCTGATCAAGGGCAAACCGCAAACCCTGCGATCGCCGCATCAGGCCTCCTGTCTGGGCGTTGGCTTCTGCCCGGAAGACCGGAAAACGGACGGCATCATTGCCGCCGCCTCGGTGCGGGAAAATATCATCCTGGCCCTGCAGGCCCAGCGCGGCTGGCTGCGCCCGATCCCACGTAAAGAGCAAAACGCCATCGCCGAGCGCTTTATCCGCCAGCTCGGCATCCGCACCCCGAGCGCGGAACAGCCGATTGAATTTCTCTCCGGCGGTAACCAGCAGAAGGTGCTGCTCTCCCGCTGGCTGCTGACCAAACCGCAGTTCCTGATCCTTGACGAGCCGACGCGCGGTATCGACGTGGGCGCGCACGCAGAAATTATTCGGCTTATTGAAACGCTCTGTGCGGACGGGCTGGCCCTGCTGGTTATCTCATCCGAGCTGGAGGAGCTGGTAGGCTATGCCGATCGCGTCATCATCATGCGCGATCGCAAACAGGTGGCAGAGATCCCGCTGGATAAACTGTCCGTTCCGGCAATCATGAATGCCATCGCGGCGTAAGGAGTGAATCGTGATGTCCCGTTCGCTTTCGCAAACCGGTGAGTCAAAGCGCCGCTTTAGCTGGCCAACCGGCACGCCGCAAATTGCAGCGCTGCTGGTGGTGCTGCTGGTAGATAGCCTTGTCGCACCGCATTTCTTCCAGATTATTGTTCAGGATGGCCGCCTGTTTGGCAGCCCGATCGATATTTTAAACCGCGCCGCGCCCGTGGCGCTGCTGGCGATTGGGATGACGCTGGTGATCGCCACCGGCGGAATAGATCTCTCCGTCGGCGCGGTGATGGCTATCGCCGGGGCCACGGCAGCCTCAATGACCGTGGCCGGTCACAGCCTGCCGGTGGTACTGCTGGCGGCCTTAGGCACCGGCGTGCTGGCCGGACTATGGAACGGCATTCTGGTGGCGGTGCTTAAAATTCAGCCCTTTGTCGCTACGCTGATCCTGATGGTGGCCGGGCGCGGGGTCGCACAGCTGATCACCTCGGGGCAGATTGTCACCTTCAACTCTCCGAGCCTGGCGTGGCTTGGCAGCGGTAACCTTCTGTTCTTACCGACGCCGGTGATTATTGCCCTGGTCACGCTTATTGTCTTTTGGCTCTTCACCCGCAAAACGGCGCTCGGCATGTTTATTGAGGCGGTGGGGATCAACATTCGCGCCGCGCGCAACGCCGGGGTCAACACCCGCCTGATGGTGATGCTGACCTACGTGCTGAGCGGCGTCTGCGCCGCCATTGCCGGTGTCATCGTCGCCGCCGATATTCGCGGGGCCGATGCCAATAACGCCGGGCTCTGGCTGGAGCTGGATGCGATCCTCGCGGTGGTGATCGGCGGCGGGTCGCTGATGGGCGGGCGCTTTAACCTGCTGCTCTCGGTGATCGGCGCGCTGATCATTCAGGGCATGAACACCGGGATCCTGCTGTCGGGATTCCAGCCGGAACTCAACCAGGTGGTAAAAGCGGTAGTTGTACTCTGCGTGCTGATCGTCCAGTCGCCGCGCTTTGTCAGCATCATTAAGGGGATCCGTGGCCATGATAAAACGTAATTTACCGTTAATGATCACGCTGGGCGTGTTTGTGCTGGGGTATCTCTACTGCCTCACGCAGTTCCCCGGTTTTGCCTCAACGCGCGTGATCTGCAACATTCTGACGGACAACGCCTTTTTAGGCATTATCGCCGTCGGCATGACCTTTGTGATCCTCTCCGGCGGGATCGATCTCTCCGTCGGCTCGGTGATCGCGTTCACGGGGGTATTCCTCGCGAAGGCGATCGGTTTCTGGGGCATCTCGCCGCTGGTGGCGTTTCCGCTGGTGCTGGTGATGGGCTGCGCGTTTGGCGCCTTTATGGGGCTTCTGATCGACGCGCTGAAAATTCCGGCCTTTATCATCACGCTGGCCGGGATGTTTTTCCTGCGCGGCGTAAGTTATCTGGTTTCTGAGGAGTCGATTCCGATTAACCATCCGGTGTATGACACGCTCTCCAGCCTGGCGTGGAAAATTCCCGGCGGCGGGCGTTTAAGTGCGATGGGGCTGCTGATGCTGGGGGTGGTGGTGATTGGTATTTTCCTTGCCCACCGAACCCGGTTTGGCAATCAGGTTTATGCTATTGGCGGCAACGCCACGTCGGCCAACCTGATGGGGATCTCAACCCGCAGCACCACCATCCGCATCTATATGCTCTCGACCGGCCTGGCAACGCTGGCGGGTATTGTCTTCTCAGTTTATACCCAGGCGGGCTATGCCCTTGCAGGCGTCGGCGTCGAGCTGGATGCGATTGCCTCGGTGGTTATCGGCGGCACGCTGCTCAGCGGCGGGGTAGGGACGGTGCTGGGGACGCTGTTCGGTGTCGCGATCCAGGGGCTGATACAAACCTATATCAACTTTGACGGCACGCTCAGTTCGTGGTGGACGAAGATCGCCATCGGCATTCTGCTGTTTATTTTTATTGCCCTGCAACGCGGTCTGACGGTGCTTTGGGAGAATCGTCAGAGTTCGCCTGTAACACGTGTATAAATATTCTCCGGTAGCGGCCGATAATCTTCTTTTATGCCCAGAAATATCTCGCTACCGGAAATAATATCATGCTTAAAACGCTATCGATTCGTACCGGCTTGCTCTCTTTACTGGCCGTTATGACCCTTCTGCTGCTGATTGTCAGCGGCATCGGCATTTATGCCCTCACACAGAGTTCTTCCTCACTGCAGCGCATTAATCACCTTCAGGGTGAGCAGATGGTGCAGCTGAACACCGGCTATACGCTGATCCTGCGCGCGCGCAATGAGGCGGGTCAGGCCGTCCGCATGATGGAAATCGGCATGCTGGACGATGCGGCCAAAGCGGTAAAAAACATCAATCAGGAAGTCGCCCTGGCCCGGAAAACGTTAAAAGGCGTGATTGACGGCGGCGTGGCTGACGAACAGGGGCAGCAGCTCCTCGACAAAGTCGCGGCCAGCCTGGCGACATATAACCAGCAGGGGATCGGCCCGATGCTGAAAACCCTGAATGACCAGAGCGCGGACAGCTATTACGATCTGCTGGAGAACACGCTGATTCCGGTGGCGAAGCAGTTCGATAACGACATGCAGGCGTTTCAGAAATGGAGCGAAGCGCGGGGTCAGGCGGAAGTGCGTGCCGTGCAGGCGAGTAAAACCCGGGTGCTGATCCTGATTATTGTCGCCGCGCTGCTGACGGCGGGCATTATCGCGCTCGCCTGGCTGGCGCTGCGCCATATGCTGCTCAAGCCGCTCTCGGCGTCGATTGCTCAGCTGGAGAACGTGGCGGCGGGCGATTTAACCCACACGCTGAATGCCCCGGCGAGCCAGGAGTTTAACCGCCTCAACGCGGCGATAGAGGAGATGCGTCAGTCGCTGATGAGCTCGGTTCTGCGGGTTCGCGATGCCAGCTCGCAAATTGATACCGGCAGCCGCGAGCTGACAGCGGGGAACCGGGATCTTGCCGAGCGCACCGAATCCACCGCCACGTCGCTGGAGCAGACCGCCGCCAGCATGGAGCAGATCACCGCCACGGTGAAGCTTAACGCCGACAACGCCGAGCAGGCGCACCAGCTGGCGAAGTCTGTTTCCGACACCGCCGATCACGGCAGCGAAATGGTCTGCTACGTGATTGAAAAAATGCGCGATATCTCCGGCAGTTCGGCGCGCATCGCCGACATCCTGAGCGTGATTGACGGTATTGCCTTCCAGACCAACATTCTGGCGCTTAACGCCTCCGTGGAAGCGGCGCGCGCGGGCGAGCAGGGGCGCGGGTTTGCCGTGGTCGCGGGTGAAGTCCGCAACCTTGCCAGCCGCAGCGCCGACGCGGCGAAAGAGATCCGCTCTCTGATCGGCGATTCGCAGGCCCACGTTAACGAGGGCAGCGAGCTGGCCCAGCAGGCGGGTGAAACGATGGATGAGATTGCCACCGAAGTGCTGCGCATGACCAAACTGATGCGCGAAATTGCCACCGCGTCTCAGGAGCAGAGCCGCGGCATCGAGCAGGTGAATATTGCGGTGAACCAGATGGATGAAACCGCGCAGCAGAATGCGGCGCTGGTGCAGCAATCCTCCGCCGCGACCCGCTCCCTTGAGGAGCAGTCGCGTCAGCTGATGGAAGCCATGTCATCATTCAAAGTGACGGCTCAGACTGCGGCATAATATTTCCCAGCCCCGGTGCGTTCTGTGCCGGGGCTTTATTTCTCGCGGAATTTACCGCCGCAATATTATCGTGAATATCACCCATTAATAATTCCAGCGAGTTGGTTAACGCTAACGCTTTTTCAGTCGGCTCGAGATATAAACCTTTGCGAAAAAATAACGGCTCATCAAACAGTTGATTAAAACGCTTCAACGCCAGGCTCACCGCAGGACGGGACATCTCCAGGCGCAAAGAGGCTTTTGCCATACTGCCGCAGCGGACGACTTCAATAAATACAGGGATAAGATTTAAATCAATGCCGGTATTAGCCCGGGAATAATTTTTCATTGCAATTCTGCTCCAGGAAATAAATGTCAAACTGTTATGGAAATAATGCAGGAGCAGGGGTGAAGATTAAAGCGTGATTTTTATAAACACTTATACGGTAAAATATATAAATGTGTTGGGGAGCCAGGCTGGCTCCCCGGGAGAGATATTACGCGTCCGGGTACTCACGGATAAAACGTTCAACGTCTTCAACCATATGGTTGTTGCCAACGAAGAACGAACGACGCTGGTGAAGGCTTTCCGGCACGATGTCCAGAATACGCTGTTTACCGTCGCTCGCCTTGCCGCCCGCCTGTTCGGCCAGGAACGCCATCGGGTTGCATTCGTACAGCAGGCGCAGCTTCCCGTCCGGGTGGCTGGCGGTGCTTGGGTAGAGGTAGATACCGCCCTTCAGCAGGTTACGGTGGAAATCCGCGACCAGAGAGCCAATGTAGCGGGACGTGTAAGGGCGCTGGGTCGCTTTATCTTCTTCCTGGCAGAATTTGATGTACTTCTTCACGCCGTTCGGGAACTTGATGTAGTTGCCTTCGTTGATGGAGTAAGTGCTGCCTTTCTCCGGGAAGCGCATACGTTCCTGGCACAGGCAGAAGACGCCCAGCGACGGATCGTAGGTAAAGGCGTGAACCCCGCATCCGGTGGTGTAGACCAGCATGGTGGAGGAGCCATAGACGACGTAACCGGCCGCAACCTGGTTACTGCCCGGCTGCAGGAAATCTTCCTCGGTTACCGGCGTACCAACAGGCGTGACGCGGCGGTAGATGGAGAAAATGGTACCGACAGAAACGTTAACGTCGATGTTGGAGGAGCCGTCGAGCGGATCCATCAGTACGACGTATTTAGCGTGTTCACACCCTTCGAATACAACAATTTCATCTTCTTCTTCGGAGGCGATACCCGCAACGATGTCGCGCGCGCGCAGTGCAGCTTTCAGTTTTTCATTTGCGAACAGATCGAGTTTCTGCTGAACCTCGCCCTGAACGTTCTCGGCACCGCTGGCACCCAGGATATCGACCAGACCGGCCTTGTTGATATCACGGTGGATGATCTTAGCGCCCAGCTTTATTGCCGACAGCAAAGCAGTGAGTTCACCCGTAGCATGAGAGAACTCGTGCTGCTTTTCGACAATAAATTCACCTAACGTTTTCATAACACTTTCCCTGCATCTTTGTGAGTAGAGCGATTGTATGTTCACTAAAACGACTAAAGCCCAACAATCTTAACAAATATTCAAATAGTAGCGCAGAGGTGAATCGCGCCAGCAACATACGGATTTACCTGAAATGCGTTTCACAGCCGCTAACATGTGAGTAAAATGTGCGCCACATTAAAGAAGGATAGTGACGTATGCGCATTCATATATTGGGGATTTGTGGCACTTTCATGGGCGGACTGGCAATGCTGGCGCGCTCGCTGGGCCATGAAGTGACAGGTTCGGACGCCAATGTGTATCCGCCGATGAGCACGCTTCTGGAAAAACAGGGCATCTCTTTAATTCAGGGCTACGATGCCAGCCAGCTGGATCCCGAGCCGGATCTGGTCATCATTGGCAACGCCATGACCCGCGGTAACCCGTGCGTTGAAGCGGTGCTGGAACGCAATATTCCGTTCATGTCCGGCCCGCAGTGGCTGCATGATTTCGTGCTGCGCGACCGCTGGGTGGTTGCCGTAGCCGGTACCCACGGCAAAACCACCACCGCCGGCATGGCGACCTGGATCCTCGAAGCCTGCGGCTACAAGCCGGGCTTCGTGATCGGCGGCGTGCCGGGTAATTTCGACGTCTCTGCGCGTCTCGGCGACAGCCCGTTCTTTGTGATTGAAGCGGATGAATACGACTGCGCATTCTTCGACAAGCGTTCCAAATTCGTGCACTACTGCCCGCGCACGCTGATCCTCAACAACCTTGAGTTTGACCACGCGGATATCTTTGACGACCTGAAAGCCATTCAGAAACAGTTCCACCACCTGGTGCGCATTGTTCCGGGCCAGGGCCGCATTATCCTGCCGGAGAATGACATCAACCTGAAGCAGACCATGGCGATGGGCTGCTGGAGCGAGCAGGAACTGGTGGGCGAGCAGGGCCACTGGCAGGCGAAAAAACTCAACGCTGATGCCTCCGAGTGGGAAGTACTGCTCGACGGTGAGAAAGTGGGCGAGGTGAAATGGGGCCTGGTGGGCGAGCACAATATGCACAACGGCCTGATGGCGATCGCCGCGGCGCGCCACGTGGGCGTGCTGCCTGCGGATGCGGCCAATGCGCTGGGGACGTTTATCAACGCCCGCCGCCGCCTGGAGCTGCGCGGCGAAGCGAACGGTGTGACGGTGTATGACGATTTCGCGCACCACCCAACTGCCATTCTGGCGACGCTTGCCGCCCTGCGTGGCAAGGTTGGCGGCACCGCGCGCATTCTGGCGGTGCTGGAACCGCGCTCGAACACCATGAAAATGGGCATCTGCAAAGACGACCTCGCACCGTCCCTGGGACGTGCCGACGAAGTCTTCCTGCTGCAGCCGCAGCATATTCCGTGGCAGGTGGCTGAAGTGGCCGACGCCTGCATTCAGCCTGCGCACTGGAGCGCGGACGTGGATGTCTTAGCGGATATGGTGGTGAAAGCCGCACAGCCTGGCGACCACATTCTGGTGATGAGCAACGGCGGGTTCGGTGGGATCCATCAGAAGCTGCTGGACGGTCTGGCGAAGAAAGCCGCGGCCGCAGAGTAAAAAAAAGCCCTGTGGCGCTAGCGCTTACCGGGCTTACATTATCTCTTCTCCCTCTCCTCTTTGGGGTGAGGGGATTACTCTGCGTTCTCAGACAGCTCGCGCAGATACTGGAAAATCAGACGCGCGGATTTCGGCGGCTTATTCCCCTCTTTCTCTTTCTTCGCGTTGCGGATCAAAGAACGCAGCTGCTGGCGGTCGGCATCCGGCCACAGGTTCAGCACTTCCGGTACCGCATCATCACCCTGTTCAATCAGACGATCGCGGATCTGCTCCAGCTTATGGAACAGCGCAACCTGCTGGTTGTGGCGGTTTTTCAGCTTGTCCAGCGCCTGACGGATCGGATCCACGTCGCGCTGACGCAGCATTTTACCGATAAGCTGAAGCTGGCGACGACGGCCTTCTTTCTTGATTTTCTGTGCCAGTTCAATGGCATCACGCAGATCCTGGTCGAGCGGGATCTTATCCAGCGCGTTTTTACCCAGTTCTACCATTTCTGCGCCAAGCTGTTTTAACTCTTCGGCGTCACGTTTAATTTCACTTTTACTGACCCAGATGATCTCATCATCTTCGTCTTCGATGTCATCACCGGGAACGTCGTCGAGCCAGTCTTCGGGCTGCTTAGTCATGTCAGGCTCCTTAAAAAAAGAGGCTAATGTTACCAGTTAAGACGCGCACTGAAAAACGGTTCTCTGTTAGACTTCACTTAACTCTCTCTTACAGTATGGCATTTGCGATGAAAGTAACCTCACAAGTTGAAGCGCAGCGTAAGATTCTGGAAGAAGCCGTCTCCACCGCGCTGACGCTCGCTTCAGGTAAATCAGATGGCGCCGAAGTGGCGGTCAGCAAAACCACCGGCATTAGCGTGAGCACCCGCTATGGCGAAGTGGAGAATGTAGAATTTAACAGCGATGGCGCGCTTGGGATCACGGTGTATCACCAGAACCGCAAAGGCAGTGCGTCATCCACCGATCTCAGTCCGGATGCCATCGCCCGCACGGTGCAGGCGGCGCTGGATATCGCCCGTTACACCTCTCCGGATCCTTACGCAGGCGTGGCGGATAAAGATCTGCTGGCGTTTGACGCGCCGGATCTCGATCTATTCCATCCGGCGGAAGTGACCCCGGACGAAGCCATTGAGCTGGCCGCGCGCGCCGAGCAGGCGTCTTTGCAGGCTGACAAGCGCATCACGAATACCGAAGGCGGCAGCTTCAACAGCCACTACGGCATCAAAGTTTTCGGCAACAGCCACGGCATGCTGCAGGGCTACTGCTCCACCCGTCACTCGCTTTCAAGCTGCGTAATTGCCGAAGAGAACGGCGACATGGAGCGTGACTACGCCTACACCATTGGCCGCGCGCTGGGGGATTTGCAGTCTCCTGAATGGGTGGGCAAAGAGTGTGCCGAACGCACGCTGTCTCGCCTGTCGCCGCGTAAGCTCTCCACCATGAAGGCCCCGGTCATTTTTGCCAATGAAGTGGCGACCGGCCTGTTTGGCCATCTGGTGGGCGCTATCGCGGGCGGCTCGGTGTACCGTAAATCGACCTTCCTGCTCGACTCGCTGGGCAAGCAGATCCTGCCGGAGTGGCTGACTATCGAAGAACATCCGCACCTGCTGAAAGGGCTGGCCTCCACGCCATTCGACAGCGAAGGCGTGCGCACTGAACGCCGCGATATCGTTAAAGACGGCATTCTGACCCAGTGGCTGCTGACCAACTACTCCGCACGCAAGCTGGGGCTGAAAAGCACCGGACATGCGGGCGGGATCCACAACTGGCGCATTGCCGGTCAGGGCCTGAACTTCGAGCAGATGCTGAAAGAGATGGGCACCGGTCTGGTGGTCACCGAGCTGATGGGCCAGGGCGTAAGCGGCATCACCGGCGACTACTCTCGCGGTGCGGCAGGCTTCTGGGTCGAAAACGGCGAAATTCAGTATCCGGTGAGCGAAATTACCATCGCCGGAAACCTGAAGGACATGTGGCGCAATATCGTTACGGTCGGTAACGATATTGAAACACGTAGCAATATACAGTGTGGTTCTGTATTACTGCCGGAAATGAAAATCGCCGGCCAGTAATACCCGACAAGCGTTTTAATAATAAAAAGGAAGTGAGCAATGCGTAAACACCTGTTAGCGATCGTCGCGGCTTCAACGCTGGTTCTTGGCTCTTCTGCGTTTGCTGCCGATCTTGAAGACAACATGGACATCCTCAGTCAAAACCTGAAGGTAGTGCAGAAAACGGACAATGCGGCGGAAATGAAAGGCGCACTGACCAAAATGCGTGAAGCGGCGCTGGACGCGCAAAAAGCGACGCCGCCAAAGCTGGAAAGCAAAGCGGCAGACAGCGCAGAGATGAAAGACTATCGCCACGGCTTTGACGTGCTGGTCGGTCAGATCGACGGCGCGCTGAAGCTGGCTAACGAAGGCAAAGTGAAGGAAGCCCAGGCGGCGGCCGACCAGTTTGTGGCGACGCGCAACACGTATCACAAGAAATACCGTTAATTGGGTGCCTGAGCTGTACGTCCTTCCTCCGTATGCGGAGGCGCACTAAGCGCCCCCGCATCCTTGCTCCCTACTGGCCGGAGCGACAATCCATCCGCGCTGTCACTTCAAGCGAGCCGTTTCGAAAACGGATCTCGCACAGTGTTTTCCTCGTCACCAGCGTTAAGATGATTATTGTCAAAGCAACAATCATCGAAACCCGGATAATTGGGGATTGGCGTTTCATGGATGCCTCCTTGCTTTAAAGCGGGCGAGGTAGCGAACTCCACGGTCGTGACGTGTCGTTTCGAGCCCCCGCCCTGATTTTCTATCAGGCGGGGCTTTCCACTTTCCGTCCCATGCCTGAGACGGTCAGTCTCAAGCACCCGCAGCCACTCTAGCGAATCCCCATAAGAAAACCTTATCCACGTCACATTTCTACGAGCCTGCTCGTAAACTTTTCCACTCCGCTTACCTGTTTAGTGCCGCTTAATAGCGTGATATTCATCACGTAAATGCGGCCGTTAATCCAGATTCACCATATTTATGTGGCACAGATCACTGCTGCGGCTCACCTTTCCACTTCGAAGTGGAAAACAACTCGCTACAAACCCTTCACGCCCAACGTTAGTTTTATTCCAGAGCCATTAACGGGGTAAGACGAGTGATTAACGGAGCGGTAATGAACGACGTTGGGGAACAGGCGGTGCAAACAGAACAGCTCGCGAACACCATGCTGCAGCAGGTTTATGCCCTGCTGGCCCGGCACAACATCATCCCCAATGCGGTACAGGAGCAGATGCTCACCTCCCACGTTCGCGCAATGGCGCACCGGTCCGTGACCGGCGAGCCGCTGCCGGAGGTTGAAGCAGAGCTGTTCGACGAAATTTCACCAGATTCAATGCAGCTTGCCCGTGAAGTGGTGGCGCAGTTTGGCAACCTTCCTGATGAAGAGGCCTGGCTGCTCTCCGTTCACTTTGAAGTCGCGAAAGACAACCTTTAAGGAGCAACACATGGAACAGATTACAGTCGTGATTGGCGATCGCCTGGGTAAAGGTCAGAAAGTGGCTGCGGGTGTGGAAAAAGCAGGTGGACGCGCAGTGGTTGTGCCGGGCATGGCGGCGGACATGAAACTCGGCGACGTAATGAAAGCGGAAAACGCCACCTTCGGCATCTCCTTCTGCGGCAGCGGCGGCGCGGGGGCCATCACCGCCCAAACCAAATATGGCTACAAGGCCAAATACGGCATGCGTTCCGTGGAAGAGGGCGTGACCGCCATCAACGAAGGCTGCAACGTGCTGGGCTTTGGCTTTATGGATAAAGAAGAGCTGGGCGAGCGTCTGGTGCAGGCGTGGCAGAAGAAATACGGCGCATAAGCATGAAAGAACAGTTCACAACCACGGTGAGAGTGAAGGGGAAGGGCGACGCCAAAGCGCGCGCCTTTGCCGACGCGCTCAACCACGTTCAGGCCGCGGTGATGAAAGCCTCACCGCATATCTTACTGCGTATTGAGCCACAGGATGTGCAGGTAGTTCAGGCGCAAGAAGCGGTGCGTAAAGAAGCGTTTCTGTTCTTCTTTTTGCGCCGGGAAAGACGCACCTACAGCGTGGAGCTGGATGTGACCGTCAACGTGACCGCCATCAATCTTGACCGGGTGGATTTCGTCACGCAACGCTGATTATTCATAAAAGGGCAGACTGATGTTCTTAATTATATTAATAAAATCGCTCATCATTGGCGGCCTGGTTGGCGTCGGTGTCGGAGCCGGGGCTGCACGCATGTTTCATGCGCCTACCACTCAGGGTATGGGCGCGTTTCGTACGTTGGGGGAACTGAACTCCTGTGAAGGGGATCCGGCGTCCCACTTCTCCTTTGGGTTAGGTTTCTTCTTTAACGCCTGGGCCTCTTCCGTGGCTGCAGGTGCCTTCACACAGGACGTTGACCACCGCATCATCCCGAACTGGGGTGCTGCTGCACTGATGATCAAAAACCGTAACGTCGGCGAAACGCTGCACGATCCCCGCAAAATGGCGATTGCCTGCGGCGTGATTGGCATGCTCGTCGTCACCTTCCTGAACCTGACCGCCTCCTCCGTGCCGGCAGCGCTGCAGGTTACCGCCGTGAAGGTGCTGGTGCCTGCCGCGAACCTGCTGGTTAACACCGTGATGCCGGTGATCTTCTGGCTGGCGGCCATCGACGCGGGTAAAAAATCGGGCTTCTGGGCCACCATCTTCGGCGGCGCGGCGCAGCTGATCATGGGGAACGCCGTACCGGGTCTGGTTCTCGGCATCCTGATCGGTAAAGGCGTTGAGGAGAGCGGCTGGAACCACGTCACCAAAGTGATGATGGCGGCGATCGTGCTGCTGTTCGTGTTGAGCGGCTTCTTCCGCGGCTTCGACATGAAGATGATCGAATCCTTCCATCTGACCGTGCCGAACTGGCTCGACATGATCCACAACTCGCTCAGCGGTAAATAACAGGAGCCTCTACATGGAACAGAATAAAGGTTTTTGGTATGCCGACTGGTCGTTCCCGATCTTCGTTGGCCTGCTCTCCTCCGGCGTCTTCGCCGGGACGCACATGTACTACCTCTACGGCATCGGCGCGTTTAACGAAGTGGCCTTCGTGGCGATGCTGAAAGCGGGAATCGATACCGGCGTCTACGGCGCGGTGGCGGCGTTCGGCGCGAGCTTCCTGTTCGCCCGCATTATTGAAGGATCGCTGGTGGGTATTCTCGACATCGGTGGGGCGATCCAGACCGGCGTGGGCCTCGGCGTACCGGCGCTGCTGCTGGGCGCGGGGATCATGTTCCCGGTGACCAACTTCATCGCCTCGCTGATTACCGGCCTGGTGATTGGTCTGGCGATTGGCTACGTCATCATCCTGGCGCGTAAGTTCACCATCAACCAGAGCAACTCCACCTACGGTGCAGACGTGATGATGGGCGCGGGTAACGCCTCCGGCCGCTTCCTCGGGCCGTTGATTATCCTCAGCGCGATGACCGCCTCCATTCCAATCGGCGTCGGTTCGCTGGTCGGCGCGCTGCTGTTCTACATCTGGCAGAAGCCGATTACCGGTGGCGCCATCCTCGGCGCAATGATTTTGGGCTGGCTGTTCCCGGTCGCCCTTTAATACTCGCGGGCGCTCCGGCGCCCGCCATATCAGGAGATCCTCATGTTTGATTTACTCCTGCGCCGTGCGCGCCTCGCCGACGATACCCTGACCGATATCGCCATTCAGGACGGGAAGATCGCCGCGACGGGCGAAATTGACGCTCCCGCCCGTAAAACGGTTGAGCTTAACGGTGACGTGTACGTTAGCGCGGGCTGGATTGACTCCCACGTTCACTGCTACCCGAACTCACCGATTTACCACGACGAGCCGGACAGCGTGGGCATTGCCACCGGCGTCACTACCGTGGTGGACGCGGGCAGTACCGGGGCCGACGACGTGGACGATTTCTACGCGATTACCCGCAAGGCCTCCACCGAGGTCTTTGCCCTGCTGAACATCTCCCGCGTGGGGCTGATTGCCCAGAACGAGCTGGCCAACATGGCAAACATTGACGCCGATGCGGTGAAGCAGGCGGTGAAGCGCCACCCGGATTTTATTGTCGGCCTGAAGGCGCGCATGAGCAGCAGCGTGGTCGGTGAAAACGGCATCACGCCGCTGGAGCGCGCCAAAGCCATCCAGAAAGAGAATGGCGACTTGCCGCTGATGGTGCACATCGGCAATAACCCGCCGAACCTCGATGAAATCGCCGAGCTGTTAAGCTCCGGCGACATCATTACCCACTGCTATAACGGTAAGCCTAACCGCATTCTGACGCCGTCCGGCGAGCTGCGCGCCTCCATCACCTCCGCCCTGAAGCGTGGCGTGCGTCTGGACGTCGGCCACGGCACGGCGAGCTTCAGCTTTGAGGTGGCGAAACGCGCCATCGCGATGGGCATTCTGCCGCACACCATCAGCTCGGATATCTACTGCCGCAACCGCATCAACGGCCCGGTGGGCTCGCTGGCAAGCGTGATGTCGAAGTTTCTCGCCATCGGCATGTCATTGCCGCAGGTGATTGACTGCGTGACCTCGAACGCCGCCGACGGCCTGCGCCTGACGCGCAAGGGCCGCATCCAGCCGGGTCTCGACGCCGACCTGACGCTGTTCACGATTAAACGCCAGCCAACGGTGCTGACGGACGCTGAAAACGACAGCCTGCAGGCTGAACACATTCTGGTGCCGCTTGCCGCGATCCGCGCGGGCAAGGGCTACATGACCGAACAAGGGAGCACGGAACATGCCTTCGATTTATGAGAAGTATAATTTAAAGCAGGTTATCAACACCTCTGGCCGCATGACGGCGCTGGGCGTCTCCACGCCGCGCCCGGAAGTAGTGCAGGCGGCGATGGACGGCATGAATCATTACTTCGAGATGAAGGATCTGGTCAATAAAACCGGGGAATACATCGCGAAGCTGCTGGATGTGGAAGGCGCGACGGTGGTCTCCTGCGCGTCGGCGGGCATCGCCCAGTCCGTGGCGGCGGTGCTGGTAAAAGACAGCGACTGGCTGCTGGAAAACCTGCACGTCACGCCAATCGAGAACAATGAAATCGTCCTGCCGAAAGGCCACAACGTTAACTTTGGCGCGCCGGTCGGCACCATGGTGGCGCTGGGCGGCGGCAAGCTGGTGGAAGCGGGCTACGCCAACGAATGCTCCGCCGACCAACTGGCGGCGGCCATCACCCCGCGCACGGCGGCGATCCTCTACATCAAATCGCACCACTGCGTGCAGAAAAGCATGCTCAGCGTCGAGCAGGCGGCAGTCGTCGCACGTAAACACTCCCTGCCGCTGATCGTTGATGCCGCGGCGGAAGAAGATCTGCACGTGTACTACCGCTCCGGCGCGGATCTGGTGATTTACAGCGGCGCGAAGGCGATCGAGGGGCCAACCAGCGGCCTGGTGATCGGCAAAACCCAGTACGTCGAGTGGGTGAAACGCCAGACGGCGGGCATTGGCCGCGCCATGAAGGTGGGTAAAGAGGGGATCCTCGGCCTGACCTGCGCCATTGAACACTACCTGACGGCCACCAAGGAAAGCGGTGCCGAGATGGTGGCGAAGATGACACCGTTTATCGACGCGCTCAACACCCTGAACGGCGTCACCGCCCGCGTGGTCTGGGACAGCGCGGGTCGCGATATCGCCCGCACCGAAATTAAGTTCGACGAAGCCACCACAGGCGTCGGCACGGGTGACCTGGTGAACGCGCTCAAGCAGGGCGAATACGCCATCTATTTCCGTGGCTACAAGGCCAACGAAGGGATTATCGAAGCGGACGTGCGCAGCGTAAGTGCTGACCAGCTGAACATCGTCTACCGCCGCATTAGTGAAGTATTAGGACAGGAGAAAAACGCATGAAACTGACCCCCAATTTTTACCGTGACCGCGTCTGCCTGAACGTGCTGGCCGGCTCGAAAGCCAACGCCAGCGCCATTTACGAGGCGGCGGAAGGTCACGTGCTGGTGGGCGTGCTCTCCAAAAATTACCCGGACGTGGCGAGCGCGGTCGCGGATATGCGTGAATACGCGGCGCTGATTGATAACGCGCTCTCCGTAGGGCTGGGCGCGGGCGATCCGAACCAGTCGGCAATGGTGAGCGAGATCTCCCGCCAGGTGCATCCGCAGCACGTTAATCAGGTCTTCACCGGCGTGGCCGCGAGCCGCGCGCTGCTGGGGCAGAATGAATCGGTGGTCAATGGCCTGGTCTCTCCGACCGGTACCGTCGGTATGGTGAAAATCTCCACCGGCCCGCTGAGCAGCAAAGCGCCGGACGGCATCGTGCCGGTTGAAACGGCGATTGCCCTGCTGAAAGACTTCGGCGGCAGTTCGATTAAGTACTTCCCGATGGGCGGCCTCAAGTGCCGTGACGAATACCAGGCGGTGGCGGAAGCCTGCGCCCGTCACGACTTCTGGCTGGAGCCGACGGGGGGTATCGATCTGGAAAACTATGAGGCGATCCTGCAGATCGCCCTCGACGCGGGCGTGAGCAAAATCATCCCGCATATCTACAGCTCGATTATCGACAAAGCCAGCGGCGATACGCGTCCCGAAGATGTGCGTACGCTGCTGGCGATGACGAAGAAGCTGGTGAAGTAGAACTCACACATATAAAGGAGCCACCATGCACACCCGTAACCTGCTTGTCGCTTCACTCTCAATGCTCGCCACCGCCGCCATCGCCCAGACGCAATACGCCTGGGTGGGCACCTATAATCCGAATGGTGAAGGGCTGTACCGTTTTACCGTCGACCCGCAAACCGGCGCGCTGGACGATAAAACGCTGGTGAGCAAACTGCCGAATGCGGCGCAGTTGACCCTTTCGCAAGACGGTAAAACGCTGTATCTGGCAAGCGAAGTGGAGCAGGGCGTGGTGCAGGCGCTGCGCGTCGGCGATAACGGTGAGCTGAGCGAGCTGAATCAGGTGGCCTCCGGTGGCGCCGGGCCGGTGTATCTTTCGCTAACGCCAAACGGCAAGCATCTGCTGGTGGCGAACTACGTCAGCGGATCGATTGCCGTTTTGCCCGTCAACGCGGACGGCAGCCTGGGTGACGCGACGGACAGACATCAGGACCAGGGCGAACCGGGCGCGGCGAAGCCGGAAGCGGCTGTCGAAGGTAGCTTTGCCATCAGCGATCATAACGGCCCGCATGCGCACATGATCGCCGCCGATCCGAGCGGGAAGTACGTTTTTTCCACCGATCTTGGGCTGGATCGTATCTATCAGTACCGCTTTGACGATCGAACCGGAAAGCTAACGCCGAACGATCCGCCGTTTATCAGCGCCTCCTCAAAAGGCGCCGGCCCGCGTCATTTTGTTTTTACGCCGAAAGGCGATGCCCTGTGGCTGATTAACGAAGAGGCGTCGACGCTCACCCATTATGCGCTGGACAGCAGCGGCAGACTGAAAGAGGGTAAAACGGTCTCTGCCCTGCCGGACGGCTATAAAGGCACCAGTTTTGCTGCCGGGCTGGCGCTAAGCGCCGATGGTAAACAGCTGTATGTGGCGAACCGTTTGCATAACAGCATCGGGCACTTTACCGTAACAGCGGAGGGCACGCTGACGCATCAGAAGGATGTCTGGACGCGCGGCGACTACCCGCGCACCCTGACGCTCGATAAGCAGGGACGCTGGCTGTACGTCATGAACCAGCGCAGCGACAACATTACCCGTTTCCGCGTGACGCAGGACGGCAAGCTGAGCTTCGAGCCAGACTATACCCCGGTCGGCAGCCCATCCCAGATGGTCATTTCACCCTGAGCAGTAAGAGGACAACGACGTGCGATTTCCGAACCAACGTTTAGCGCAACTTTTCGATCTGTTGCAAAACGAGACGCTGCCGCAGGACGAGCTGGCGCAGCGGCTGTCGGTCTCCACGCGAACCGTCCGCGCAGATATCACCGCCCTGAACGCGCTGCTGGCGAGCCACGGCGCGCAGTTTATTCTGAGCCGGGGTAACGGCTACCAGCTTAAAATTGACGATGCCGAGCGCTATCAGCAGCTGCAGGCATCGCACCCGCGCGCGCTGCGTATTCCCCGAACGGGACCGGAGCGCGTGCACTATCTGGTGGTGCGTTTCCTGACGTCGGCGTTTTCACTTAAGCTTGAAGATCTGGCCGACGAGTGGTTTGTCAGCCGCGCCACCTTGCAGAGCGACATGGTGGAAGTGCGCGAGTGGTTCCAGCGCTATAACCTGACGCTGGAAACCCGCCCGCGCCACGGCATGAAGCTGTTTGGCAGCGAGATGTCGGTCCGCGCCTGCCTGACCGATCTTCTGTGGGAGCTGGCGCAGCAGGACAGCCTTAACCCGCTGGTGACGGAGGTCGCGCTCAACGCCGGGGTACCGGAGCAGATGGTGGTCGTGCTTCACGACGCGCTCACCCGCCATCACATTCGTCTGACCGACGAAGGCGAACTGTTCCTGCGCCTGTACTGCGCGGTGTCGGTGCGGCGCATCAGCGAGGGGTATCCGCTGCCGGAATTCCACGCGGAAGACGTGGAAGAGAACGTGCGCGAGGCGGCGAAGGATATCGCGGTGGCCATTCAGGAGCTGGCGGGCAAGGCGCTTGCGCCATCGGAAGAGAGCTGGCTGTGCGTCCACATCGCGGCGCGGCAGATTCAGGAGATTGCCCCCAGCGCGATTAACGCCGACGACGACGAAGCGCTGGTCAACTATATCCTGCGCTACATCAACACCCACTATAACTACAACCTGCTCAGCGACGCGCAGCTGCACGCCGATCTGCTCACGCACATCAAAACCATGATCACCCGCGTGCGCTATCAAATCATGATCCCCAATCCGCTGCTGGACAACATCAAGCAGCACTATCCGATGGCGTGGGATATGACACTCGCAGCGGTGTCGAGCTGGGGCAAATACACGCCGTATGCGATCAGCGAAAACGAGATTGGTTTTCTGGTGCTGCACATCGGCGTGGGGCTGGAGCGCCACTACAACATCGGCTACCAGCGCCAGCCGCGTGTACTGCTGGTGTGCGACGCCGGTAATGCGATGGTGCGCATGATCGAGGCGGTGCTCCAGCGCAAATACCCGCAGATCGAGGTGACGCGCACGCTCACTCTGCGCGAATACGAGCTGGCGGATGCCATCGGCGAAGACTTTGTCATCTCCACCGCCCGCGTGAGTGAAAAATCTAAACCGGTGGTGACGATCGCCCCGTTCCCGACCGATTATCAATTGGAGCAGATCGGCAAGCTGGTGCTGGTGGACCGCACCCGCCCGTGGATGCTGGAGAAATACTTCGACGCGGCCCATTTCCGCATTCTCGACAAGCCTGTTGACCAGCAAACGCTGTTCCGCGAGCTGTGTGACCAGCTTGAACGCGAAGGCTTTGTTGGCGCGGAGTTTCTGGATTCGGTCGTTGAGCGTGAAGCTATCGTCAGCACCATGCTCGGCGACGGTATCGCGCTGCCGCACTCCCTCGGCCTGCTGGCACAGAAAACGGTGGTCTATACGGTGCTGGCTCCGCAGGGTATTCAGTGGGGGGATGAAACGGCGCACGTCATCTTCCTGCTCGCCATCAGCAAAAGCGAGTACGAAGAGGCGATGGCGATTTACGATATTTTCGTCACTTTCCTGCGAGAACGGGCCATGTCACGGCTCTGTAGCTGCGGGGATTTCGCCGGGTTTAAGGCGGTGGCGATGGAGAGTTTGAGTCGTTTTTGAGATAGGGGTGGATGGATAATATCCGCCTTTGATCAACGCAGATGATGCACAACCTGATTGCTGCTGCCGCGCCAGATCAGCGCCGGGTCTTTTAAAACCTGCACGAACTTGCCGTCGACCAGGACGTTAATCAGATCCACCACTTCCATCTGAGCAGCGTTCAGTTCATCCAGCCTGTATCCCGTCCAGACCCAGATATCCTTTCCCGCGCACTCGCGGCGAATGCGTTTTACCAGCTTCAGGATCTCCGGCACGTTTTGCGGGTGCAGCGGATCGCCGCCGGAGAGCGAAATCCCCTGGCGTTTGATTCGCGTGTCGTTCAGGTCGTTGATGATTTTATCTTCCATCTCCGCGGTGAACGGCATGCCGGAATTGAGTCGCCAGGTGCTTTTGTTGTAGCAGCCGGGGCATTCGTGGACGCAGCCTGAAACAAACAGGGTGCAGCGGGTGCCGGGGCCGTTGACGATGTCGACAGGGTAGTACTGGTGATAGTTCATTGCGAATAACCACGCCGGGTGGCGCTGCGCTTACCCGGCCTACAAAAGAGAGCGGTCCGTAGGCCCGGTAAGCGCAGCGCCACCGGGCATAAATGTGGCAGTGGCTCAACCGATCTGCCCATTCCCCAGATGTTTCACCCGGCGCTTCACCTCTTCCTGCTTGCCGGCGTTAAACGGACGGGCATCCGGGCTGCCGAGATAGCCGCACACGCGGCGGGTCACGGACACGCGGGCTGCATCGTGGTTGCCGCATTTCGGGCAGGTAAAGCCTTTGCTCGTACACTCGAACTCACCGGTAAAGCCACACTCGTAGCATTCGTCGATTGGCGTATTGGTCCCGTAATACGGCACGTGCTGATAGCTATAATCCCACACGTCTTCCAGCGCCTTCAGGTTGTGCTGGATGTTCGGGTACTCGCCGTAACAGATGAAGCCGCCGCTGGCGATGGGTGGATAGGCCGCTTCGAAGTCGATCTTGTCGTACGGGTTTACCTTTTTCTCCACGTCGAGGTGGAAGCTGTTGGTGTAGTACCCTTTGTCGGTCACGCCTTCCACAATCCCGAACTCGGCGGTGTCCAGACGGCAGAAGCGGTCGCACAGGTTCTCGCTCGGCGTACTGTAGAGGCTAAACCCGTAGCCAGTTTCCTCTTTCCACTGGTCAACCGCGTCGCGCAGGCGCTGGACAATCGCAATGCCTTTTTCGCGCAGGGCCGCGCTGTCGTACATATGCGCGTCGCCAGACAGGGCGTTGATGGTTTCGTGGATGCCGATATAGCCCAGCGAAATCGACGCGCGGCCGTTTTTGAAGATCTCGGACACGTCATCGTCCGCCTTCAGGCGCACGCCGCAGGCCCCTTCCATATAGAGGATGGGCGCCACGCGGGCTTTCACCCCTTCAAGGCGTGCGATACGGGTCATCAGCGCCTTACGCGCCAGCTGCAGGCGTTCATCCAGCAGTTTCCAGAATTCAGCTTCATTGCCTTTGGCCTCCAGCGCGATGCGCGGCAGGTTCAGGCTGATGACGCCCAGGTTGTTACGCCCGTCGTGGATCTGCTCGCCGTTTTCATCCTCGTACACCCCGAGGAAACTGCGGCAGCCCATAGGCGTTTTAAACGAGCCGGTGACTTTTACCACCTGGTCGTAGTTCAGAATGTCCGGGTACATGCGCTTGCTCGCGCACTCCAGCGCCAGCTGTTTGATGTCGTAGTTCGGATCGCCAAACTTGTGGTTCAGGCCGTCGCGGATAGCGAACACCAGTTTCGGGAACACCGCGGTTTTGCGGTTCTTGCCGAGGCCGGAAATACGGTTGCGCAGAATGGACTGCTGGATCAGGCGTGATTCCCAGCTGGTGCCCAGGCCAAAACCGAAGGTTACAAACGGCGTCTGCCCGTTGGCGGTGTGCAGCGTGTTCACTTCATATTCCAGCGACTGGAACGCGTCGTAGCACTCTTTTTCGGTACGGGAGTGCGCATAGCCGTCCGCGTCCGGGATCTGCCACTCTTCGGCAGTTTTCCGATGCTTGTTGAAGCTCGCCGTCACGAACGGGGCCAGCACTTCGTCAATGCGGTTAATGGTGGTCCCGCCATAAATGTGGCTCGCCACCTGAGCGATGATCTGTGCCGTTACCGCTGTCGCCGTGGAGATCGACTTAGGCGGTTCAATCTCGGCGTTACCCATTTTAAAGCCCTGGGTCAGCATGCCTTTCAGGTCGATCAGCATGCAGTTGAACATCGGGAAGAACGGCGAGTAATCGAGGTCGTGATAGTGGATCTCGCCGCGCTCGTGTGCCGAGACCACGTCGCGCGGCAGCAGATGCTGGCGGGCATAGTGTTTGGCGACGATACCGGCCAGCAGATCGCGCTGGGTCGGGATCACTTTGCTGTCTTTGTTGGCGTTTTCATTGAGCAGGGCAGAGTTGGTCTGCTCCACCAGGCCACGGATCTCCTGATTCAGGCGACCGCGCTTCTCACGCTGCACGTCGCGATCGTGGCGATACTCAATGTAGGCGCGGGCTAACTGTTTGTAGGGGCCAGCCATCAGCTGGTTTTCAACCGCGGTCTGGATCTCGTTGATATCGACCTGGCTGCGTTCAGTCATCTGGCTGCTAACGACTTCTGCGACGGTGGCGCAGTAATCTGCGTCATCGACTCCCGCTGCTTTAGCTGCACGCAGAATGGCTTCCTGGATGCGCTCTGATTTAAACGGCACTTTACAGCCATCACGTTTCATCACATGCGGTGTCATGATCACTCCATTTTTAAAAACAGGTTATCCACAGAGGTGGAGAAGTATTCACCGGACGTATTCCCCGCCAGGCCAAAGACTTCCCCCGTTCCCAGCTCGTGTTATCCACAATTCCGGCCAGCGTCAGCGCCGTCTTGTTGTTGGAATAGTAGACGATTAATACAAGATGTTGGGTCGGCGTGCATTTTAAGTTCTACATATAGTGATTTGCATCAAACAAGTTTGCGATTTATTTGACGCAGAACAAAGTAAAAAGACGAGAGTACAAACGGCGGGCGCTTCAGCCTTTGTAAAGACGCGAAGGAAAAATCTGATTAATTATTCAACAAAAACAAGCGCTCAACGTGGTACATGCTGAGCGCCGTTCGGTTAATTCATCGCGCAGGCCCAGCTCAATCCTGCCTGTAAAAAGGCTGCGGTAGCGATACTGCCCAGTATCACCGGAATGAGAAGGGAGCGGTCAGGGGCCGCATCCTGTTTTTGAGGTTCTTCAGCACTCAGGGCGGACATCGCCTCTTCCCGGGTGCGCGCCGCCAGAAGCTGCGCGCGCACTCGATCTTCTGTCAATAAACTGGTCAGCGTCGTCAGCAGCTGCATATGGGTACTGCCTGCTTCCGCGGGCGGAATGGCGAGCAGGAAAACCATTCTGACCTCTTCATCACTGTCCAGCCCCGGCCAGCGTATCGGGTCGTCAAAGAGTGCCAGACAAAACGCCGCCTGCTGCACCGCCTCGGTTTTACCGTGCGGAACGGCGAGCGCTTCACCCAGCGCGGTAGGGCCTTCGCTTTCGCGCTGTAACACGCTCTGGATGAATGTTTCTTCATCGCAGATGATTTTTCGCCTGGCGAGCGGTTCGGCGAGCCAGCGGATCAGCGCTTCAGGCGTACGGTGCGGCGGGTTGATAAAAACCAGATCGGGGTGCGTCAATGCAAGCAAGTTCATATTAAGCCTCCATCAAAAAATCGCAGGTTGCGAAAGGGGGGATTGCCGTTACCGGCGGCACAGGCTCTTCCAGATAGTTGATCTGACGTAGCCCCGCCAGACTTTCCGGGACGGGAACCGGCTGCGTCCCGGCGTTAAACACCCGGACGACGGTGCCATTCGATCGTTGCGCATGGGGCAGGGCAGAAAGGACTAGCGGCTCCGGCAGGGTCAATAATGAGAATTGTGCCGGAAGCTGATGCTCGGGCAGACGCAACGCAAAGCGCTCAAGGCGGTGATCGAGCGTGTGTAACGATTGCCGTTGGTAGGTGAAGGGCTGTCCCGCAGCCTGGTTTTCCAGCTGGCGAAGCGTGAGATGATCGGCGCTGTCGGCCAGCGCGACGGTAAATGAAAAGTGCAGCGGTTTCAGTAACTGGGCGTCGGGGGTCTCAACCACCGTATTATTAATGCCGGACGCCCGGCCCGGTCGCCAGTCGAGATCGTTGCGCCCGAGCACGCCCGTCGCTTTAAACAACGTCAGGGCAATCGTCGCGGGTTCGCTGCCGATAATCTGAAATTCCTTCATACCGCGACTATTCACCACCAGCGCTTTGCCCGCTTCCGCGACAGCAATAATGCCTTCGGTGGTTTCGATATCCACGGGCATCTCGCGATAGCGCTCCTGCCAGTTTCCACTCTCACACCCCGTATCGCGCTGGATTATCGCGAAGGGCTGGGAGGCGATAGCGTGACGGGTGCGAATATCGCTGCCGATCAGTAAACGTAGCCGGTGATCGCAGTGGCTGTTTTCCAGCGAAGCCTCGACGTACAGGTTCGGATCGTCTTCGCGTAATGTGCACTCCAGACGAAGGGATAACGGCGTTCGGGCAGTATCCTGGCGTCCGGCGAGATCTGGCGGAAGAAACAGGGTGGCTTCAACGATCAGCTTTTCGACAAGCGGCGTTTTCAGGCAGCCGACGAGCGTGAAATGGTCGCATCGCGTCGGCGTATCGCCCGCAAGCGGTGAGAAATCGTAGCTGTCGCCCGCATCCGCACAGTCTTCAAGGGTAAAGAACGAGGGGATGCATCTGCCGCTGCGTTTGTCCTGCAGGGTTAGCGTTCCGTCGTCCAGCGTTAATCGATAATGCGCATTCTCTATCTCGCTGCCCGTTGTCTGTTCAGGCTGCCGGAAAGGCGCCGGGTCATCTTCAACGTTAACGCTGAGATAGCCGACCGGTGGCAGAACCGGTGTTTTCACAGCAACGTGCCAGCGGTAATAAGGGGGAAGGGGCGTTTCACACTCGCCTTCGGCGTTAAGGGAGATCGCCGTTCCGCCGGGCAACACGTCTCTTTTCAGGACGTCGAAGGGGATGGCCTGCCCCTGATACATCAGGGCGATATTTTCAGCGCGGCTATAGAGAGTGGTTTTCACCACGCGCTGCGTTTGCGTGCCCAGCGGGTTAAAAATCAGCAGATCGCCTTCCCGGGCGCAGGCGGCGGCCAGGGTTTTCACCACCAGGTTCCACAGGCTATGGCACAGCTGTTCGGTTTGCTCCAGTCGATGCAAAATATCGCGGTTGGTGGCATCGCTGTTACAGCCGCCGATGGAGTCATGGGCATGGCTTCGCAACAGCTTCTTCCAGAGCGTATCGACCACCGAGAGGTTGACCGGCAGCCCCTGATGACGCGCCATGGCGATTGTCGGCTCCAGCTGCCGCAGGATGAACTGCTCAACTGCATCATTTTTCTTTTTAATGTCGTAGCGCACGGAGCCGATCGTTTTATGGATGCGGGTGTAGCGCGGCGATTTCAGCTCTCCTTCCCAGAATTCAAACTGCTCACGCTGCGCGCGCAGAATGCCGACGTAGCGCTCCAGCGAACTGATGACGTAACGGTCCTCATCCGGGGAGCGTGCGCTGGCGACCTGCAGGATTTTCGGCAGCGCCGGGTCGATACTGACCTGATCGCCGCCGCAGGGCAGCAGCAGGTCATTTATTCCGGCCCGCGAGCGCAGGAGATTGACCATCGGATAGATTTTTCCCTGCAAATGGCTCGCGTCTGAAGAGATGTTTTTAGCCGCGCCATAACCGAGCGCCATCGCGCAGGCGATAACGGTCGCCCCTGACGGCGCGCGCCAGAGGAACTGGCTGCTTTTCGCCTGTCTGTCGTGATCGATGCCGCGCCAGAAGACGATGTTGTCGATATTGCAGCCCTGCAAAATCGTGGGCATCTGCGCATTGTGGCCGAAGGTATCAGGAAGATACCCAACCTGCATGGCGTGCCCCAGCTTTCGGGCAGAGAAGATGCCGTATTTGAGGTTGCGGATAATGGATTCGCCATGCACGTTGTAGGTATCCGTCTGGGTATACCACGGCCCCACAAAAATCCTTTTCGCTCTGACCAGCGTCTCCAGCCTGGTGCGATAATCGGGATTGATGGCGAGAAAGTCCTCTACCACCGCCATCTGTCCATCAAGGTGATAGCAGCTGTAAGCCGGGTCGTGCTCCAGCGTGTCGATGACGTCCGCAAAGTTATATGACGCCAGCACCATGCTGTCCTGACGGGTGAAATACCACTCTTGATCCCAGTGCGTATGGGCAATGACGTGGATCTGATTCATGACCTTCCCCTTAGCTGGCGTTCTTTGGGCTGACGTAAAGCACGCCCAGGGCGCAAATCAGTGCGCCAATAAAGACGCTCGCCAGGTAGCCCGCCACGTTGGTTGCCAGCGGCCAGCCCCAGATGGCCGGCAGCGGCAGCGTCTGCTTCACGCCGAGTGCAATGGCGACCAGCGCGCCGGCGACGGCACCGGTCATGAACACCGGGATCAGACGTGGGTTTTTCAGGATGAACGGGATCGCGCCTTCGGAGATCCCAATCACGCCCAGCAGCAACGAGGTGCTGCCAACGGTTTTCTCTTCCCGGCTAAAAACATCCGGTAGTCCAAAGCGGCCGTTGAGGAACGCGGCAAAGCCGACGCCAACAGAGGGGATCACGATGGAGAGTTCGCGGGCGGTGAGATCAAACGTTTCGCTCATGCCATTCAGGCCGAGCGCGACTGAGCCTGCCGCCTTGTTGACCGGGCCGCCCAGGTCAAACGCGGTGCCTGCGGCGATCATCGCGGAATAGAATCCGCGCCCGGTGTCACCTGCCGAGGTAAAAAAGACCACCATCAGCTGGTTAAGCGAGCCGAAAATCGGGTTAATCAAATATTCCATGACCATCACCAGCGTAATGCCGGTGATGAGCGGGACGACCAGCATGGTCTTGATGGTGGTGAGCTGCTGGCGGACGTGAATGGAATCATTCAGCCAGCGCACCAAATAGCCCACAAAAAAGCCAATGCCGATCGCGCCGAAAAAGCCGGACGGCATAAAGCCTTCGATATCAAAGAAGCGCTTATAGACCTCGTCTGACATGATGCCGCCGATAAGTCCGGGGATCAGCGCCGGTTTGCCGGCAATGGAAAACGCCAGATACATGGCGAAAACCGGATACATGAACTTAATGGTCATAAAGCCCACTTTATCCAGCACGCTGAACGGCGAATGGTCGATGTTAATAAACTGGCCGGTAATTTTGGCCGTTGCCATCATCAGCCCGCCCATGACCACCACCGGCAGCATATAGCTGATGGCCGCCATGATATGGCCGATAAAAATCTGGTAAGCCGAAGGCTGGAGTTCGTCTTCATGTACGACAGTCGTGACGTTTTTTTCCATGGCAAGCGCCTGACGCAGATAGCGATCGGTATGCTTGATCAGCTCTTGCGTGCGGGTCTGAAGGTGGGGAATGTTTTCAAAGCGTTCGACATCCTGAATGGGGACGTCGGTTGCCAGAATAATGGCCGTGGCGGAGGCAATATCCTGCTTCGTTAAGCGGTTTTTAACGCCGTCGCTGCCCTGCGTTTCGACCTTAACCTCAATATTGTGCTCTTTAGCCCATGCAATAATTTTATTCGCCGCCATAAAGGTATGTGCAATGCCCGTCGGGCACGCCGTTACCGCGACAACTTTCTGTTTCGTCATTGTCATAATTCCCTGGATGTGAAAACAGGGAAAGTATAAAGAGAACCTAAAACAGTTTTTAACGTTTGCTAATACTAATTACGTATCGTGATACGCGTAAATGCAATGTGTGAAGCGCCTTCCAGAGACTATTTCTCTGTTGTGTTAATATCATGCCGGGATTAAACAGGGTGTAATATATGAATTCATTCCAGGGAAGTGAACGCTTGATATTTGAATACATTCAGCATCACGCGTCTAATATTTCTAATATTTCGGCAAAAGAGATTGCCCGTGATACCTTTACAACGACAACATCCGTTAATCGTGTGTGTAAAAAAATGGGGTATAAAAGCTATACCGAGCTTCGGTATCGTTTTTTACGCGATCATTTTACCCCTGCGCCTGCAGTGCCCGACGCGGGTCCGCAGGCGGACGACATTGTGGCGGAGGTGTCCAGGCTGCTCATCCATTCCAGCCATATCTATCTGTACGCACGCGGCGCCTCGCTTACCAGCCTCAACTACCTGTCGCGCTTTTTATCGCTGGCGAGCCTGCCGCATCTTATTTTGAATGACATGCACCAGCTGACACGGGTATCGAAGGGGACGCTGGTGCTGATCAGCAAATCCGGGGAGACACAGTCGCTGATAGAAATGGCGCGAAACGCGCTGCGCAAGGGCTTAAAGATTATTGCAATTACCCGTCAGGGGGCGACGCTGGCGTCGATCTCAACGCTATGCTGGCCGTTATCGATCGACATTAACGCGGTATCGCTGTATCAGCGGGAGGGACAGCTTGAACTGTTAAGCGCCGTGGACCGTATCGGCTGCAGGCTGCTGCAGCACGATACGGTGTAGTCAGGCCGTCAGAGCTGCTTCACTATCCCCAGACGTACGGCATAATCATTTTCATGGTTGCCGTCATTGTTGATATAGGTTTTATCCAGTGACACCAGCTCGACGTAAGGCGTCCAGCCATCGTCGAGCTGGTAGTTGAACGCAACGGTATGCTCCCAGTAGGTATCATCCCCGGTTCCCTGATCGACATTATCCTGCCAGCGGAAGCGCGGGTTGTAGGACATACCGAATTTGCCAATGTTGTACGCGAACCAAATGTCGAACTGGTGTGACTGACGGCGGGTATAGCCGCTGCCGTCGAGTTCTTTGTCGCTGTGCGCGTCATTGATGGTGTTATAACGGTAACGGGCGGAAAGATTCAGACCGTTATCAAACGCTTTCCAGCCCTGAATGAAGGGGCGATAGTGGGTATTACTGGGGGTGAAAACCGTCACCATGCCAGGCGCAACGGCAAAGCCATTGCCCAGATTGAAGCGCCAGCGCGTTTCAATCTCCTGTGCCGCCTCCGTTAATCCTTTGTCATCGGGATTATTTCGGTCGGTATCACCAAAAAAGGTGTCGTTATGGTTTTGTGCGGCTTCAACGGAGAAGTAAAAACCGTTATCCGCCTGATGCATAACCTTAATACGTGAATCATTTACGTCAGAGCGCGTATTATGGCCAAAGCGAAGGTCGACGGACGTATTTCCGCACCATCCCTGTGTGCTCAATAATAATGCGCTAATACACGTTACTTTAATAATTGTCTTTTTCATCATGTCCTGCCGAGGTTATTTAATTGGCAGGACTATTTTTATTTTCGGTACGCCGTGATGTAAAAGTTATCGTCGTACATTTAGCGTATCGCTAAACATAAAAAAGGAGATACAGCATGCTGTATCTCCTGACGTTTATTCCTGCACCCACCAGATGGCTTCAAACGGGCGCAGTTGCAGCGTATCGGGACGAGAGGGGACGTCCTCATAGTTGCTGAGTGCGACCTGCCATGCGCCCTGGACCGGGTCCGGCTGCCACTGCTGGCGCTCTCGGCTCAGGTTTGCCACCACCATCAGCGTCTGGCCCTGCCACTGGCGGCGATAGCACCACAGGGAAGGGTGTTCCGGCAGCAGATCGTCGTAATCCCCCCACGTCAGCACCGGGAGGGTTTTGCGCAGACGAATCAGCGACTGATAGGTGTAGAACACTGAATCCGGGTCGTCCAGCGCCGTACGGGCATTCACGGTTTCATAGTTATCGCAGACTCCAATCCACGGCTCGCCCTCGGTAAAGCCCGCATTGTGCGACGCGTCCCACTGCATTGGGGTTCGCCCGTTATCGCGGGATTTACTCGCCAGGATCGCCAGTAATTCATCCGGCTCACGGCCATTGGCCCGCAGTTCGGCGAACATGTTCAGGCTTTCCACGTCGCGGTAGTCGGTGATGCGGCTGAAGTGCGGGTTGGTCATGCCCAGCTCTTCACCCTGGTAGATATACGGCGTGCCCTGCATGCCGTGCAGCACCATGCCGAGCATCTTTGCAGCGTGAACGCGGTGTTCCCCTTCGTCGCCAAAGCGCGACACGATGCGCGGCTGGTCGTGGTTACACCAGAACAGCGCGTTCCAGGCTTTGTTGTGCATCCCCTGCTGCCAGTGGCGGAAAAGGGTTTTCAGCGCCACGAAGTCCGGCTTTGCCTTCGTCCACTTTTCGCCGCCGGGGTAGTCCACCTTCAGGTGGTGGAAGTTAAAGGTCATCGACAGCTCGCGCCCGTCGAGCGACGCGTACTGCTGGCAGTTCTCCAGCGAGGTGGAAGACATCTCGCCCACCGTCATCAGGTTGCGCGGGGTGAAGACGTCGCGGCTCATTTCCTGAAGATATTCGTGAATGCGCGGTCCGTCGGTGTAGAAGCGACGACCGTCGCCGAAGGGATCGTCCGGGAAGGTCTGATCTTTCGAAATCAGGTTAATGACGTCGAGGCGCAAGCCGTCCACGCCGCGATCGGCCCAGAACTCGCATACCTTTTTCAGCTCGGCGCGCACCGCCGGGTTTTCCCAGTTGAGATCTGCCTGCTCGGGCGCGAAAAGGTGAAGATAATACTGCTCGCTCTCGGCGTGCCAGCGCCAGGCGTTGCCGCCAAACTTGGAGCGCCAGTTGTTGGGGAGCTGCTCCGGCGTGCCGTCGCGCCAGATGTAGAACTGGCGGTACGGGCTCTCTTTGTTCAGCGACTCGCGGAACCAGGCGTGCTGCGTAGAGGTATGGTTAAACACCATATCCAGCACGATGCGAATGCCGCGTTCGTGCGCTTCGGCAACCAGCTCGTCAAAATCATCCAGCGTGCCAAAGGACGGGTCGATGGCGGTGTAATTCGCCACGTCGTAGCCGTTATCCACCTGCGGGGAAATATAAAACGGCGTCAGCCAGATGGCGTCGATGCCGAGGGTTTTCAGGTAATCCAGCCGCTGCGTCACGCCGCGCAGATCGCCGGTGCCGCTGCCGGTGGTGTCCTGAAAACTCTTTGGGTAAATCTGGTAGATGACGCCGTTCTGCCACCAGTGAGGAAGGGTATTCATAGTGCGTTCCTGCAAATGCGAAGGGGCGCAATTGCGCCCCGAAAGATGAAGTTAAACAATCTGCAGCGTGCCCTGACGGAACTTACGCTGGTAAACCACGGTGGTGAGCGCCATGGGGACGATAATCGCCACCGCCATGGCCAGGGCAAACACCTGCCAGAAAGTAGGCTGGATGGAGAGGATCCCCGGCAGGCCGCCGACGCCAATCCCGTTCGCCATCACGCCGTTCAGGCCGCACAGCAGGCCCGCCAGGCCAGAGCCGATCATCGCGCAGAGCATCGGGAAGCGGTACTTCAGGTTGATGCCGTACATCGCCGGTTCGGTGACGCCGAGATAGGCGGAGATGGCCGCCGGAACGGAGATCTCACGCTCGTTGTGCTTACGACTAACGATAATGATGCCGGTCACCGCAGAGGCCTGTGCGATGTTAGAGAGGGCGATAATCGGCCAGACCGGGGTACCGCCGAGGCTCTGGATCATCTGCATATCGATGGCCAGCGTGGTCTGGTGCACGCCGGTGATCACCAGCGGGGCATACAGGAAGCCAAACAGCGCGGCACCGATTGGCGCGAAGCTGCCGGTCATCAGATGACGCACCGCGAAGGCCACGCCGTCGCCGATCATGCGGCCAAACGGACCGATAAAAGCGTGCGCCAGGAAGACGGCCAGGATCAGCGAGCAGACCGGCACCACCACCAGGTAGAGGTAATCCGGCACGATGCGCTTCAGACGCGTCTCAATAAAGCCCAGCGCCAGACCCGCCAGCAGGGCCGGAATGACCTGCGCCTGATAGCCCACCTTGGCGATGGTAAACAGGCCGAAGTTCCATACTTCCGGCACCTGCTGACCAAGTAAGTAAGCGTTCATTAACTGCGGAGAGACCAGCGTGACGCCCAGTACGATACCGAGAATTGGCGTACCGCCCATCTTGCGCACGGCGGACCAGCAGATCCCGACCGGCAGGTAGAAGAAGATCGCTTCGCCAATCAGCCACAGGAAGTCATAGATGCTTTGCAGCGCCGGGTACATCTGCGCCAGGGTTTTACCGTCGCTCATTGGCACATCGCCGATGACGTTACGGAAGCCCAAAATTAAGCCCCCGCTGATCAGCGCCGGCAGCAGCGGGAAGAAGATTTCTGCAAAGTGGGAAATCAGCTGCTCGTGCCACTTCATATTCTGGCGCGCCGCCTTCTTCGCCTGCTCTTTATCGGCAGAAGAGTGTCCGGTGGTCGCCAGCAGAGCCTGATAGTAATCGCCCACTTCGGTACCAATCACCACCTGGAACTGTCCGGCGTTGGTGAAGCAGCCTTTCACCATGGAAAGCTCTTCAATCGCCTTCGGGTTGGCCCTGGCCGGATCGTTCAGCACGAAGCGCAGGCGGGTAATGCAATGGCTGACGGTGGCGATGTTTTCGCGGCCGCCGACCAGGACGATCAGCCGATCGATATCTGCTTGTTTGACTTTACTCATCATGAAACCTCATGACAGATGTTGAGGGGGGTAATGACCTGAGCGCAAGCCTACTCCTTCAGCGTGACGGCGAAAATGGGAACGTTCCCGAAATCGGGCGAAGATCACAATAAACGATTCAGGGGGGGTTATGAGAGACGGGCAGGAATAACGATCTGGCGCGGCTCGCTCCGCCCGTTGATCTGCTCGATCAGCTGCGCGGCGGCCTGCCTGCCGGACTCGGCGTAGCCCGGATCGACGGTGATAATTTCAGGGTGCAGGAACTTCATCAGCGGCGTGCTGCCGACGCTCGCCACCTGCAGGTTATCAATGCGCTGCTCCTGCAGATACTTGCTGGCACCCAGCGCAAGGGTGTCCGTGGCGCACACCAGCGCGGTGGTCTGCGGCGTCAGGACGCTGGCGACCTGCTCGTAGCCCTGCTTCATGCCCAGCCCCGGCAGGGAGGCCACGGCAGGGAGATTGTGCTTTTTGCAAAAGGCCAGATAGGCTTCGTGGCGGCGCTTGCCGGTGGTAACGTCCGCGTGCGGCACGCCAAGATAGCTGATGTGGCGGTGGCCTTCTTCGTACAGGCGCTGCATCAGGGTGATAATCGCCCCCTCATCGTCATAACAGACGGAGGCAAAGCCGTGGGCATCGCGCGCCAGCAGCACCAGCGACGGCTGCCAGTGTTTCAGCATCTCCTCGTCAATGCCGGTAAAACCAAACAGCACCACGCCGTCAATGTTACGGCGCTGGAGCATGCCGAGATGTTCTTCCACCAGCTGTGGCGAGAACTGGCTCTCCATCATGATCGGATCATAGCCCTGCTCGTAGAAGGCAGGCAGCATGGTCTGAACGGCGAGGTTTTCGGAGAGGGAATCCAGACGCGAAACGATGATCGCAACCACTTTATCGCTCTGCCCGCGCATGGCGCGCGCGGAGCGGGAAGGGGAAAAACCGTGCTGATTCATGACCGCCTCAACGCGCTCGCGGGTGCGTTCGCTGACGCCGCTTTCGTTGTTCAGCACGCGTGAGACGGTTGATTTCCCCACGCCGCTTAAACGCGCGATGTCTTTAATTGTAAGGCGGTTCTGCATGCTGTTTTCCCTGTAACAACGACAAAATGGTCAATTGAGCCTAATGCTATAGCGCGATTTCGCTATGGGCAAAGTCTGGTTTACGTACTGTTTATTTGCAGGCGCGTATAATACCGCCCGAATCGTCACAAAGGGTACGCTTAAATCTTTATACTGCGCGGCGACACCCTGTTTTTTTACTTACCGGAGGCTTTATGGATCCCGATCCCGCACCTCTCCTGAACGGGAGAATTTGTTCTTTCCGGTAAGCCAGCTTTTGCTGTCTCACCGGTAATGTGAGGCAGCAACGTCCCAAACGTTCCTGCTTGAAAAATTGAGTGCCTGACAGGTACGGCTTTGCCACGCCTGAAGGGAATGCTGCGTCCGCCTGGCGGATGCGGAGGAATGTCTATGTTTAAAAATATCACCCGGCAGCTGCAGGCGCTGCTAAGCCGCCATCTGCCACACCGTCTTGTTCAGCGCGACCCGCTGCCCAATGCCAAAAACATGGCGGGAGCGGCGATCCCGGCGTCCCTGACCGAACGCTGCCTGAACGTGGCGGCGATGGATGAAAACGAAGTCTGGCGCGCCTTTGGCGGCCATCCGGAAGGGCTGAACGCGGCAGAAGTGGAAAAAATCCGCGCCGTGCACGGCGATAACCAGATCCCGGCGCAGAAGCCCTCTCCGTGGTGGGTGCACCTGTGGCTCTGCTACCGCAACCCGTTCAACCTGCTGCTGACCGTACTCGGCATTATCTCTTACGCGACGGAAGATCTCTTTGCCGCGGGCGTGATTGCCCTGATGGTGGGTATCTCCACGCTGCTGAACTTCATTCAGGAAGCCCGCTCCACCAAAGCGGCGGACGCCCTGAAAGCGATGGTCAGCAACACCGCAACCGTCTCGCGCGTGATTAACGACCTCGGCGAAAACGCCTGGGTGGAACTGCCTATTGACCAGCTGGTGCCGGGCGATCTGGTGAAGCTGGCGGCGGGAGACATGATCCCGGCGGATTTACGCATCATCCAGGCGCGGGATCTGTTCGTGGCGCAGGCCTCTCTGACCGGGGAGTCCCTGCCCGTTGAGAAGGTATCGCGCAGCCGCGACCCGCAGCAGATGAACCCGCTCGAGTGCGACACCCTGTGCTTTATGGGCACCACGGTGGTCAGCGGTACCGCGCAGGCAATTGTCACCGCCACCGGCGGCAACACCTGGTTTGGACAGCTTGCCGGGCGCGTCAGCGAGCAGGAGAGCGAGCCGAATGCGTTCCAGAAAGGGATTGGCCGCGTCAGCATGCTGCTGATCCGCTTTATGATGGTCATGACGCCGATTGTCCTGCTGATCAACGGCTACACCAAGGGCGACTGGTGGGAGGCGGCGCTGTTTGCGCTCTCCGTGGCCGTCGGCCTGACCCCGGAAATGCTGCCGATGATCGTTACCTCCACGCTGGCGCGCGGGGCGGTCAAACTCTCTAAACAAAAGGTGATCGTCAAACACCTCGACGCCATTCAGAACTTTGGCGCGATGGATATTCTCTGCACCGATAAAACCGGCACCCTGACGCAGGATAAAATCGTGCTGGAGAACCACACCGACATCGCCGGTAAAACCAGCGAGCGCGTGCTCCACAGCGCGTGGCTGAACAGCCACTACCAGACCGGGCTGAAAAACCTGCTCGACGTGGCGGTGCTGGAAGGCGTGGACGAGGAGGCCGCCCGTACGCTCTCCGGCCGCTGGCAGAAGGTGGACGAAATCCCGTTCGACTTCGAGCGCCGCCGCATGTCGGTGGTGGTGAGCGAGCAGCCGGACGTGCACCAGCTGATCTGCAAAGGCGCGCTGCAGGAGATCCTGAACGTCTCCACGCAGGTGCGCCATAACGGGGAGATCGTGCCGCTGGACGACACCATGCTGCGCCGCATCAAGCGCGTCACCGACAACCTGAACCGTCAGGGGCTGCGCGTGGTGGCGGTGGCGAGCAAATTCCTGCCCGCGCGGGAGGGGGACTATCAGCGTATCGACGAATCCGATTTGATCCTCGAGGGTTACATCGCATTCCTCGATCCGCCGAAAGAGACCACCGCACCGGCGCTGAAGGCGCTGAAGGCGAGCGGCATCACCGTCAAAATTCTCACCGGTGACAGCGAGCTGGTGGCGGCCAAAGTGTGCCACGAAGTGGGGCTGGACGCGGGCGACGTGGTGGTGGGGAGCGACATTGAGCACCTCACCGACGACGAACTGGCGCAGCTTGCCCAGCGCACGACGCTGTTTGCCCGCCTGACGCCGATGCACAAAGAGCGCATTGTGACGCTGCTGCGTCGTGAAGGGCACGTGGTGGGCTTTATGGGCGACGGCATTAACGATGCGCCCGCGCTGCGTGCGGCGGACATTGGCATCTCCGTGGACGGCGCCGTGGATATCGCCCGTGAAGCGGCGGATATCATCCTGCTGGAAAAGAGCCTGATGGTGCTGGAGGAGGGCGTCATCGAAGGGCGTCGCACCTTCGCCAACATGCTCAAGTACATCAAAATGACCGCCAGCTCCAACTTCGGTAACGTCTTCAGCGTGCTGGTGGCGAGCGCGTTTCTGCCGTTCCTGCCGATGCTGCCGCTGCACCTGCTGATCCAGAACCTGATGTACGATGTCTCTCAGGTAGCGATCCCGTTTGATAACGTGGACGACGAGCAAATCCAGAAGCCGCAGCGCTGGAACCCGGCCGATCTGGGCCGCTTCATGCTGTTCTTTGGCCCGATCAGCTCCATCTTCGACATTCTGACCTTCTGCCTGATGTGGTTTGTGTTCCACGCCAACACCCCGGAACACCAGACGCTGTTCCAGTCCGGCTGGTTCGTGGTAGGGCTGCTGTCCCAGACGCTGATTGTGCATATGATCCGCACGCGCCGCATTCCGTTCATCCAGAGCCGTGCCGCGTGGCCGCTGATTGTGATGACGGGCATAGTGATGGCGCTGGGTATCGCGCTGCCGTTCTCACCGCTGGCAAGCTACCTGCAACTTCAGGCGCTGCCGCTGAGCTACTTCCCGTGGCTGGTGGCGATCCTCGCGGGCTATATGGTGCTGACGCAGATGGTGAAAGGATTCTATGCGCGTCGATATGGGTGGCAGTGAGCTCATTTTGCCACAATCCAAACGTAGGCCGGGTAAGGCGAAGCCGCCACCCGGCATCTGGCTTTCCTCCCAAATTCAACAACCTGTGATCTCCGTCGGCGCATTCGCTTGACGACAATTTGTACGCATGTTAACAGAATGTTTTGCCTGTATTTGGCCCGTCAGATAAGGAACATTCATGTTACGGTACAGTCTCTTAACCGCCGGGCTTATGCTCGGCGCCTCCGCTTTTGCCGCGCCGGCAGGCGACCTTCCCCTGATGCCCTGGCCTGCGAAGGTTGAACGCCCGACGACGCAGGGCGCGCTGGTGCTTAACAATCAACTCTCCGTGAGCGTCAGCGGCGACGATCTGGGGGACGCGGTCAACCGCCTGCGCCAGCGCATTGCGCTGCAAACCGGCTGGACGCTACAGCCACAGGCCGAAAAACCTGACAAGCCGACCATCCGTATCGCCATCGCTAAAAAGGTGAAGCCGCAGCCGCTGCCGGACAGCGATGAGAGCTACAAACTCACGGTGGATGCCAACGGCGTGAACATCTCCGCTAACACCCGCTTTGGCGCATTGCGCGCAATGGAAACCTTGCTCCAGCTGATGCAGAACGGTGCCGAAAACACTTCGATTCCGTGGGTTACCATCGAAGATTCGCCGCGCTTCCCGTGGCGCGGGCTGCTGCTCGATTCGGCGCGCCATTTCATCCCATTACCCGATATCAAGCGTCAGATCGACGGCATGGCTGCGGCCAAGCTCAACGTCCTGCACTGGCATCTGACTGACGATCAGGGCTGGCGCTTTACCTCGAAGCGTTATCCAAAATTAACCCAGCTTGCCAGCGACGGGCTGTTCTACACCCCTGAGCAGATGCGCGAGATTGTGCGTTACGCTGCCGAACGCGGCATACGCGTGGTGCCGGAAATCGATATGCCGGGCCACGCCTCAGCGATTGCCGTCGCCTATCCAGAACTGATGAGCGCGCCGGGGCCGTACGCTATGGAGCGCCACTGGGGCGTGCTGAAGCCGGTGCTGGATCCCACCAAAGAGGCGACCTACACCTTTGCCGACGCGATGGTCAGCGAACTGGCGGCGATCTTCCCCGATCCGTATCTGCATATCGGCGGCGATGAGGTGGACGACAGCCAGTGGAAGGCAAACGCGGCGATCCAGAGATTTATGCGCGACAACAAACTGGCGGACAGCCACGCGCTGCAGGCGTATTTCAACCGCAAGCTGGAGACGATCCTTGAGAAGCACCACCGGCAGATGGTCGGCTGGGACGAGATCTACCATCCCGATCTGCCGAAAAGCATTCTGATCCAGTCCTGGCAGGGACAGGACGCGCTGGGGCAGGTGGCGCAGAACGGCTATAAGGGCATTCTCTCAACCGGCTTCTACCTCGACCAGCCCCAGTCCACCGCCTATCACTACCGCAACGAAATCGTGCCGCAGGGGCTGAATGGCGTGGACGTGATAGCGGACACCGACAGCGTTCAGAGCTGGGCTTTCTCCATGCCGCGCCTGAAGGGCAAGCCGGTGGAAGGCAGCTTTACGCTGGTGAAAGGCGACGCCGGCTGGCGCGGTTTTATTGATTTTGCCGGGAAATCGCGTCGGGCGGTGCATAACATTCAGTGGCGCGACGACAACCAGGTGACCTTTACCGTCGACACCTGGATGGGTGAAACGCGTCCGGTGGTCAACGTTAATAACGACAAACTCACCGGCTATTTCCTGGTGGGAAACACCCGCTACACGATTAGCGGCGCGCGTCTGGACGACGTGCCGAAAGGTACCCCTCCGGTCGTGCCGGACGTGGCGAATCAGGCCAACCTGCTCGGTGGCGAAGCCGCGCTGTGGGCGGAAAACGTGGTCGCGCCGGTGCTGGATATCCGCCTGTGGCCGCGTGCCTTTGCGGTGGCGGAGCGGCTGTGGTCCGCGCAGGACGTCAACGACGTCGATAATATGTATACCCGCCTGCAGGCGATGGACAGCTGGTCGACGGTGTCCGTCGGGCTGCAGCAGCATACCCAGCAGCAGGTGCAGTTCACGCGCCTCGCTAACAATGCCGACACCCTGCCGCTGCAAATCCTCGCCCAGGCGCTCGAGCCGGCCCAGTATTACACCCGCCAGCACCTGAAGTTCCAGGCCGGAAACTACCATCAGTTTGAGCCGCTTAACAAACTTGCAGATGCGCTGAACGCCGAAAGCGCTACCGTGCGTCAGATGCACAAGTGGGCGGACCGCCTGGTGAGCGACGCGGAAGACACGGAGAGCGCCGAGGCGCTGCGCCACGTCTTTAACCGCTGGCAGAACAACACCAGCGACGTGCTGGCCTTGAGCGAAAACAGCTATCAGCTGAAGGCCATTAAGCCGGTCATTCTGGAGGTGGATAAGCTGGCCTCGATTGGCCTGAGGCTGACGGATCTGGTGGCGCGTCAGGGGACGCTGGACGACAAGGAGATCGCCTCGATCCAGAGCGAGCTGGACAGCGCGGCGAAGGTGCAGGATGAGGTGGTGATTGCGGCGGTCTATCCGCTGGAGACGCTGCTACGCGCCACGCGAAATCAGTAACACACATGCCCGGCAAACGAAGTGCCGCCGGGCGTAAAGGCCACTCAGTTCTTCAGAACCCACGCCTCTTTCCAGTGTGCGCCAACGCCTGGCTCATACTGGTTTGCGGTTGGGCTGTACTGCACGCAGAAGCCGCTGTACGGGAATGGCTTACATTCGTAGGTCTTACCGTCTTTAGGCTGAAGCACCACGGTACCTGCCTTGTACGACGCGATATTGTCCGGGAAGGTAAAGTCGTGGTGGCCGGTGCTATCCGCAGCGGCATCGCCTTCCAGCATCAGGTTCAGGACGTCCTGCGCGAACAGGGTGCCGTCTTTATTGGTCGCGTAGTATTTCAGCATGTGGTGGCCGGCGGTCACGTCGGTCAGGGTCATGGTGACGTCCTGATTGCTGTTGTTCATGTCCTGCTTCAGGTAGCCTTTTTCCGCACCGTGGTGGTTCATCACGTGTGCTTCAAAATTCACGTCACCCTGCGTATTCACGTGGAAGGTCACGGTCGCGTTGCCATGTTCGATTTTGCTGTATTGCAGATCGGTTACGGCGATGGTTTCGCTCACCTGCGCTTTCTGCTCTTCATAAGAGATAGCAACGGACTGCAACGTGCTGCCGTCTTTCACGAAGACGCTGTTGGCGCCGTGAACCGGGCTGATGTCACCGGCTTCATCCTTCACGCCGACGCGCACGTCGTGCTGCGCGGTGTTGATCTTCTGCGCCAGATCCCAGGACCACTGGTTAGCGTCGCCTTGTTCAGCAGAGCCGATGGTCATCTCGGTGCGCATGGCGGTCACTTCGCCGTGGGCGTCGAAGAAGCGTGCGATAACTTTATCGCCCACGTTCAGGTTATTACCGGCAATCTGGCCGCTCAGGGTTTTGCTCCACTCGGACACAACCGCAGGCGTTTCGTCCGGGGTAACGTTGCCGCCATTCCCGAAATCAACGTCGATAGCCTGATAGAAGCTGTTTGTGGTATCTGCAATTTCCCATACGCCGTAAATTACCTGATAGCCTGTGCGTTCAGGAACATTACAGGTCATGGATTTAGTTACGGCTGGCGCCTGGCTATTTCCGTTAATTGTACAGAACGGGGTTAATTCAAACTGATCGCGAGTTAGCGGCTTATTTGGGTCCCAGTTTTGTTTGGTAATGTAATAACGCCAGTTGGTGGTTTTGTGCGGCGCAGTATGGTGCCAGACAAATTCATGCGGGCCCGCGGTCATCGGGTTTTTAGTCCACGCATTCAGGCTCTGCTTATCCAGCTGAGAATATTGAGAGATACCCGCGCTGGCGAGGTGTCCGTCTGCTGGCTCTGCCCCGGTCGGGAAGCCGGAGGTTTTCTCTACGCTCTGCGGTTCATACTGTACGGAGCCGCAATCAATATTTTGACCCAGCTTACACATATAGGCGCGGCTGGCAGGAGATTCGATATATCCGTGTGCAAGTGCTGAAGACGCCACCGTTAATGTGGTCACGGCCAGCGCAATTTTAGAAAGTTTCATTCTTCGTCCATTAATTAGAATATAACAAGGCAGCGCCAGTCTATTAATGGACAGCACACGACGTCATGGAATACCGGGAGTAAAAATGGTCGAAATAAAAAAGGCAGCCTCAGCTGCCCTCTAAAAATGGAAATGAATTAACGACGTACGGCAATCGCTTCAATTTCAATTTTCACGTCTTTTGGCAGACGCGCCACTTCCACGCAGGAGCGCGCCGGGAAGGTGGCGTTATGCTCGGTGAAGAACGCTTCGTAGGTAGCGTTAACGGTTGCGAAATCGTTCAGATCTTTCACGAACACGGTGGTTTTCACGATATCGCCCACTTTCAGACCGGCAGATTCAACGATAGCCTGCACGTTTTCCAGCGACTGACGCGCCTGTGCCGCGACATCTTCCGGCACCGCGCCGGTTTTTGGATTCACCGGGATCTGCCCGGAAGTGATGATCATGCTGCCAAGATCAACGCCCTGAACGTAAGGGCCGATAGCGGCTGGTGCATTTTCCGTCGCGAGTACTTTGCTCATGTTTTCTCCAGAATGACAGCGTTAAGAATGTTCCCGGCCATTATAACAGCCGGGATTTCATTACCAACCTCAATTAGTTGGCCAGCACCACATAATGAGAAAACTCTTTTTCGCAGTATTTGCATTTGAGCGCGATGTCATCGGCGCGTTTTTTCACTGCAAAACTGGATGAAACCGGCTCAGCATGACTGATGCAGTTGCTGTTCGGGCACACCAGCACGCTTTCGATGCGATCCGGCAGGCTCGGGCGGGATTTGCCAACCACTTCATACTCGTCGATGCGGTTAACCGTGGCGTCCGGCGCGTACAGCGACAGCTGGTTAACCTGCTCGTCGGTCAGGAAGGTGTTCTCGATTTTGATCAGGTCTTTGCGGCCCATCTCCCCCGACGGCAGGTTCAGGCCGATGGTGATGCGCTGGTCGGTTTCGGTCAGTTTGAACAGCGTCAGCAGCTTAAAGCCCACCTGCGCAGGGATGTGGTCAATCACGGTGCCACGCTTGATGGCTTCAACCTGGAGTTTGTTATCGTGTGTCATGGTCGTTTCCCCTTACAGAGCTAAGTCGCGATTCAGAACCAGTGCCAGTAACGCCTGGCGGGCGAAGATGCCGTTCCCGGCCTGCTGGAAGTACCAGGCGTGCGGCGTTTTATCCACGTCTGTGGCGATCTCATCGATGCGCGGCAGCGGGTGCAGCACCTTCATGTTGTCGCGTGCGCCTTCGAGGTCGCTGGCGCGCAGCACGAACTGCGCCTTCACGTTGGCGTACTCGGACGGGTCCAGACGCTCTTTCTGCACGCGGGTCATGTAGAGGATATCCACGTGGCCCATCACCTCTTCGATGCTGGCGTGCAGGCTCCACGCAATGCCCTTCTCGTCCAGCATGTCGAGTATGTACTGCGGCATCGCCAGCGCGTCCGGGGCGATGAAGTAGAAGCGGTTACCGTTAAATTTCGCCAGCGCCTGGGTCAGGGAGTGGACGGTGCGGCCATATTTCAGGTCGCCAACCATGGCGATGTTCAGGTTCTCGAGCGTGCCCTGCGTCTCCTGAATGGTGAACAGATCCAGCAGGGTTTGCGTCGGGTGCTGATTGGCACCGTCACCGGCGTTCAGCACCGGAATGCCGCCGGAGAACTCGGTCGCCAGACGCGCCGCGCCCTCCTGCGGGTGGCGCATCACAATCGCGTCGACGTAGGTGCTGATCACTGAAATGGTGTCCGCCAGGGTCTCGCCTTTTTTACCCAGCGACGTGTTGCTGCTGTCCGAGAAGCCCACCACGCTCGCGCCCAGGCGGTGCATGGAGGTCTCAAAGGAGAGGCGGGTGCGGGTTGAGGCTTCAAAGAAGCAGCTCGCAATCACCTTGTGCTTCAGCAGCTCCGGTTGCGGATTGGCCTTCAGTTTTGCCGCGGTTTCCAGAACCAGTTCCAGCTCTTCGCGGCTGAGGTCGTTTATGGAAATGATGTGTTTTTGATAAAGCGGATTCATGTTTATCTCCTGACGCCGGGCAAAAAAAAGCCCCTCAAATGAGGGGCTCTGGGAATAGGTTTAGCAACGGGAAGAAAAACGGCAGGCCAGCGTCTGATTTCAGACGCGGTAAGACGATATGTCGTACACGCTTGACCATGCTTCCTCCCGGCAAATTGTCGGGCATTATACGCAGCTCGCTTTGCGGATCAAGCGATTTAATGCACGCTTTACTCAATGCAAACGGTTCTTTATGAATATTAATGCGTTCTGAGTAAATAATTAATTTGCTTATGCACCAGCGCGGTACGCTTCACGAAACGGGGGGCGACCCAGACGATACTGCTTCCGGCGACCACGCCTAAAATTTCCGGTAACTGGTGATAATCCAGAATACGCGCCACCGCGCGGCCATATCCGGCAACGGTATGAATAAGGATAAATTCGCTGTTGTGCTCGACGCTCACCACCATTTCGGAGACGGTGCGCGCGGCATCAGGGGCAGGACGCAGTTGGGGATTCAACGAATAAATCTTTAGCCCTTTGGCATTTCGAATTTTTATGACGCCGAGCAGCTTGAGCAGACGTGAAACGGTGGACTGGCTGATGGTCTCAAAACCACGCTCCTGCAAATCGCGGCGGATCTCCTCCTGGGAGAGATAGCTCTTTTCTGCGATCAGGCGCTGGCAGACCGTCAGCTGAAGCTGTTCTTTTGGAGAGTAATCACCATATTCCGTCATAACTATTTCCCATGTAAGTGGCTTAAACAAAACGCCCGGTGGCGCTACGCTTACCGGGCCTACAACTTCAAAACATCACAACAACGCGCCCAGGCTTAACGCCACCATAATCACCACCGTCAAAATCCCCAGCAGCGGCGCGACCCATTTCAGATAGCGCACGTAGGGCACGCGGGCGATAGCCAGCCCGCCCATCACGACGGCAGAGGTGGGGGTGATAAGGTTAACGATGCCGGACGCCGACTGGTAAGCCGTAACCACCAGGTCGCGGTTGACGTTAGCGAAATCGGCAAGGGGCGCCATGATCGGCATCGTCAGAACGGCCAGGCCGGACGAAGAAGGCACAAGAAACGACAGCACCACCTCCAGCCAGTACATCACGTTAATGAACGCCACCGTCGACAATCCGGTGACCATCCCCTCGGCGCTGTGCAAAATGGTGTGGGTAATCATGCCCTTATCCATAATCACTACGATACCGCGCGCGATGCCGATAATCAGCGCGACGCCCAGCAAATCTCGCGCGCCGTTGATAAACGTCGACGTCAGCTCCTCTTCGCTCATGCGGGCGATAAGCCCAACGATAATGGCGCTGGCGAGGAACACCGCCGAGATCTCCGCCATCCACCAGCCCAGCACCGCCACGCCGTAGATCATCACCGCGAAGGCGAGGGCGAAAATCACCAGGATGAGTTTGCGCACCGGAGTAAATTCCAGCGACTGCTCGCCCTTGTTGCCGAGGAAGTGGGCGAGGTTCTCCTCCTGTTTATCCGCCACGATCGACAGCGACGGATCTTTGCGGACCTTGCGGGCATAGCGCATCACCCACGCCACGCAGATGATCCAGCCGATGACCAGCAGCGCGATGCGCAGCATGATCCCGTTGGTGAAGGGGATCCCGGCGGCGTTGGCGGCGATCACCGTCGCGAACGGGTTAATGGTGGATCCGAGCGTGCCGATCCCCGCCCCGAGCAGCACGGTGGACGCGGCAACCACCGGATCGAACCGCGCCGCCAGCATCACCGGCACCAGTAAGGTATAGAAGGGCAGCGACTCTTCGGCCATGCCGTAAATCGTGCCGCCTGCGGCAAACAGCGCCATCAGGATCGGGATCATCCACTCTTCGCGCCCGCGCAGCTTAGTGGTGACGCGCTCGATCCCGGCGTCAATCGCTCCGGTTTTGGTGACGATCCCGAGAAATCCCCCGATGATCAGGATAAACAGCGCGACGTCGATCGCCCCAGCCTGGCCGGACTCCGGATCGTACAGTCCGGCAATCGGCGCCATCAGCACCGATACCAGCCCCTGCGGGTGCGATGCCACGTGCGCATAGGTGCCGGCAACCGGCACCTCTTTGCCGAGCGCCTCGTTCATCGCCATATGGTACTGCCCGGCCGGAACAATCCACGTCAGCACGGCAACCACGGCAATCAGAAAAAAGAGAATGGTGTAAGCGGAGGGAAACTTGAACTTGCCCATGATGTTCTCCTGAATCCCGGCGCACCCCGCGGCGCGCCGGGTGGTGATTAGTCGCCGAGTGTCGCCACCATGACCGCCTTAATGGTGTGCATGCGGTTTTCTGCTTCGTCAAAGACGATGGAGTTCGGTGATTCAAAGACCTCTTCCGTCACCTCCAGCCCCTTCAGGCCGTACGCCATCTCGATCTCGCGGCCCACTTTAGTGTGCTCGTTGTGGAACGCGGGCAGGCAGTGCATGAACTTGACGTTCGGGTTGCCGGTGGCCTTCATCACGTCCGCGTTGATTTGATACGGCTTCATCAGGCTGACGCGCTCGGCCCACGCCTCCTTCGGCTCTCCCATGGAGACCCACACGTCGGTGTAGAGGAAATCGGTGCCCTGCACGCCTTCTTCCACGTCGTCGGTGAGGGTGATGCGCGCGCCCGTTTCTTTGGCGATGGCGCGGCACTGCTCAACCAGCCCGGCTTCCGGCCAGAAGGATTTCGGTGCCACGAGGCGGATATCCATCCCCATCTTGGCCGCGCCGACCATCAGGGAGTTGCCCATGTTATTCCGCGCGTCGCCCAGGTAGGCAAAGCTCAGCTCCGGCAGCGTTTTTCCCGGGGAGTGCTCCAGCATGGTCATCAGATCCGCGAGGATTTGCGTCGGGTGGAACTCGTCGGTCAGGCCGTTCCACACCGGCACGCCCGCGTATTCTCCGAGCTCCTCGACGATGGCCTGGCCGTAGCCACGGTACTCGATGCCGTCATACATGCGGCCCAGCACGCGGGCGGTGTCTTTCATCGACTCTTTATGGCCGATCTGCGACCCGCTTGGGCCGAGGTAGGTAACCTGCGCGCCCTGGTCAAACGCGCCCACTTCGAAGGCGCAGCGGGTGCGGGTGGAGGTTTTTTCAAAGATCAGGGCGATGTTTTTCCCGACCAGCGTCTGCTTTTCGCGCCCGGCCTTTTTGGCCGCCTTCAGCTCGATGGCGAGGTCGATCAGGTACTGAATTTCCGCCGGGGTGTAGTCCAGCAGTTTGAGGAAGTTGCGGTTTTTCAGGTTGATGGTCATGGGTAAATCCTTTTTAAATGAGTGATCAGTTACGAATCAGCGTGCCTTTCTCGCCCGCCAGGATCTCCGCGCCATCGGCCAGCGCGCCGATCCCGGCAATGCCGTTGCAGGTCTCAACAAATTCGCGGCAGGCGGCCACTTTCGGCCCCATCGATCCGGCGTCGAACGGCATGTCTTTAAGTAATTCCGGCGTCACCTGCGCCAGCGGGCGCTGGGTCGGCTTGCCCCAGTCGAGGTACACCGCGTCGGCATCGGTGAGGATCAGCAGGGCGTCGGCCTCGATCTGGCGCGCCAGCAGGGCGGCGGAGAGGTCTTTGTCGATCACCGCCTCAACGCCGCGATAGCCGTTGGCGTTTTCCACTACCGGCACGCCGCCGCCGCCGTTGCAGATGACCAGGTGGTCACGCTGGATCAGCGCCGTGATGGCGTCGCTCTCAACGATGCGTTTGGGCTGCGGAGAGGGCACCACGCGGCGGAAATAGGTGCCGTCGGCCCTGAACGTCCAGCCTTTTTCTGCGGCCAGCGCTTTCGCCTGCGCTTCGCTGTACACCGGACCGATGTACTTGGTCGGGTTGCTAAAGGCCGGATCGGCGGCGTCCACTTCCACCTGGGTGAGCAGGACGCTCACCTCACGCTGAGGCAGGCTGTTTTTCAGCGCCTGCTGGAGCATGTAGCCGATCATCCCCTGGCTTTCCGCGCCGAGAACGTCCAGCGGGTAGGGCGTCACTTTGTCGTAGGCGCTGTTCTGCAGCGCCAGCAGCCCGACCTGCGGGCCGTTGCCGTGCACCAGCACCACGCGCCACTGTTCTGTTAATCCGGCGATGATGCGGGCGGCCTGCTCGATGTTCTGGCGCTGGATATCCGCTTCCAGCGGCTCGCCGCGCTTGAGCAGCGCGTTGCCGCCAAGGGCCACAACCAGAGTGGGTTTTCGTTCCATGATGGCTCCTTAAATTCCGTCGCGTTCCAGTGGGCAGCTCATGCAGCGTGCGCCGCCGCGACCGCGTCCCAGCTCGTCGCCGGGGATCGGCAGCACGGTAATGCCCGCTTTGTCGTACTTCTCGTTGGTCCAGACGTTGCGCTCGTAGCCAATCACCACGCCCGGGCGGATGGTCAGAACGTTGTTGGCGTCGTTCCACTGCTCGCGTTCGGCTTCAAAGGCGTCGCCGCCGGTGGTGATCAGGCGGACCTGGTTAATGCCGAGGGCTTTCTCGATGGCGTGCAGCAGGTCGGTTTCCAGCGTGCGCAGCAGGCCGCCGCGTCCGTCCGGGGTGAGCGTCCAGCACTGGGCGTCTTTGCGCACTACTTCCGGATAGACGGAGAAGGTGTCCACGTCGATGTGGGTCATCACCGTGTCGAGGTGCATGCAGGAGCGATGTTTAGGCAGCTCAACGGCAATCACGCGTTCGGCCTGACGGTGTTTAAACAGGCTGTTGGCGAGGAACTCCACGCCCTGCGGCGTCGTGCGCTCGGACATGCCGATCAATACCGCCCCGCGGCCAATCACCAATACGTCGCCGCCTTCTAAGGTGGCGTGGTCGTAATTAATATTCTCGTCGCCGAAATACTTAATAAAATCGCCGTCGGCAAATGCCGGGTGCCAGCGATATATCGCGCGCAGATTATTGGTTTCACGCTGACGGGCCGGTTTGGCCATTGGGTTAATAGAGACGCCGTTATAAATCCAGCACGAGGTATCGCGGGTAAATAAATGGTTTGGCAGCGGCTTCATAATAAAATCATTCGCCGTGTGGGTATCTACCACCATATTTTTAATGGCCGCCGGAATTTCTCCGTAGGTTAATCCGCCGCTCAGTCTGCGCGCCAGTTCACGGTGCGGCATATCCGCCAGCCAGCCGCGCACGTCGGTCGCAAAGGTTGGGCCGAGGCGGTAGTCAGAGATTTGCATATCCAGCAGCCAGGCTTTGGCCTCAGCGATATCAAGGGTTTGTGTCAGAAGGTCGGTCAACAGCAGGACTTCCACACCCTGCTCGCGCAGCGTGTTTGCGAAAATGTCATGCTCCTCACCCGCCCGCTCAACCGAGAGCACGTCATCGAAAAGCAGCTCCTGACAGTTTGAGGGGGTTAACCGCTTCAGACTTAAATTAGGGCGGTGCAGCATAACGCTACGCAATTGACCAATTTCAGAACCGACGTAATGCTTTTCCATAATTATTCCTTTAACAGTTTTTCAGAATAAAAAGGGCATGCGCCATGTGATGTATTTAATTGCATGGCGGCTTAGCTCAATTGATTTCGTGATTTATAGTAGGCAGTTAAATAATCCGTAATGTGATATTGCTCACGCGAAAATGGATATTAATGAGTTTGTTTTCATTTGCATGATTCGCATCAGATAATGATTAATTTCATATTATTACTGGATGAATAGCTAAGCAGGATCCGTTGGCATTATTTGAGGTTGTTATTATTTTGTAGATTTTAATCTTTTGAAATATGTTGTTATGTAGCTGATTTAAAACGATAAATATTGCGCGTAAGAATGGCTATGCAATTAACGTAATTAACTATTTTTGACTTAAGAAAAATCAATAAATAATTATGGTTTTTTAGAGCAAATTATCAAAACAGTAAAGTGTGAGGCGGCAACAGGTTTTGTTAATTAAATAGAACGATCAAGAGGTTAGAGCAGGTGTGCGACAAGCGTTGATCGAGGTTATGCATAACCCCTGCATAAATGCCTGGGCAGGATTAACAGCAAATTAACACCATTCCCGATAAACATGCGCTCGCGCAAACCTCTTCGAAAAAGGGCTGGTATGGCAGCCGGTATTCTCGTATAAAAGATGAAAATGAAACGTTGTTTTACATTGAGGGTTGAAACATGATTATCGGCAACATCCACCATCTCCAGTCCTGGCTGCCTGACGATCTGCGCCAGGCCATTGAGTACGTAAAAGCCCACGTTACCGACGCCACGCCGCTCGGCAAGCACGACATCAATGATAACAGCCTGTTCTATCTGGTCTCTGAAGACATGACCCAGCCATTCGCCGAGCGCCGCGCCGAGTATCACGCGCGCTATCTGGATATCCAGATCGTGTTAAAGGGGCAGGAAGGGATGACCTTCAGCACCCTGCCGCACGGCACGCCGGACACCGACTGGCTGGCGGATAAAGACATCGCGTTCCTGCCGGAAGGCGAGCAGGAGAAAACCGTGGTGCTGAGCGAAGGGGATTTTGTGGTGTTCTGGCCGGGTGAAGTGCATAAGCCGCTGTGCGCGGTGGGGGCGTCGGCGCAGGTGCGTAAGGTTGTGGTGAAGATGCTGGTAGAGTAACCCCTCACCCCGGCCCTCTCCCACTGTACACCCACGGGGAGAGGGTGTAAAAGTTCCCTCTCCCTGTGGGAGAGGGTTAGGGTGAGGGCACCAGACCGCACCTTCGCATAATGTGATCCACCTTAAATTTCCCGCACTCCCTCCTCATCTCCCATTTACCTTCCCTTTTTCTGCGTCATAGTATGATCGTTAAATTAATGAACGCTGTTCTATAATATAGAACAAAATGATTCAACAAGGAGATCTCATGCCGCAGTCCGCGTTGTTCACGGGAATCATTCCCCCTGTCTCCACCATTTTTACCGCCGACGGCCAGCTTGATGAGCAGGGCACCGCCGCGCTGATCGACGATCTGATCGCAGCGGGCGTTGACGGCCTGTTCTTCCTGGGCAGCGGCGGCGAGTTCTCCCAGCTCAGCGCCGAAGAGCGTAAAACCATTGCCCAATTTGCTATCGATCGTGTCGATCGTCGGGTGCCGGTGCTGATCGGCACCGGCGGCACCAACGCCCGGGAAACCATTGAGCTTAGCCAGCACGCCCAGCAGGCGGGGGCGGACGGCATCGTGGTGATCAACCCTTACTACTGGAAGGTGTCGGAAGCAAACCTGATCCGCTATTTCGAGCAGGTGGCCGACAGCGTCACCCTGCCGGTGATGCTCTATAACTTCCCGGCGCTGACCGGGCAGGATCTGACTCCGGCACTGGTGAAAACCCTCGCCGATTCGCGCAGCAATATTATCGGCATCAAAGACACCATCGACTCCGTCGCCCACCTGCGCAGCATGATCCTCACCGTTAAAGCCGCTCATCCACATTTCACCGTGCTGTGCGGCTACGACGATCATCTGTTTAATACCCTGCTGCTCGGCGGCGACGGGGCGATTTCGGCCAGCGGCAACTTTGCTCCGCAGGTATCGGTGAATCTTCTGAAAGCCTGGCGGGATAAGGACGTGGCGAAGGCGGCTGAGTATCATCAGACCCTGCTGCAAATACCGCAGATGTATCAGCTGGATACGCCGTTCGTGAACGTCATTAAGGAGGCGATCGTGCTCTGCGGCCGCCCGATTTCTACGCACGTGCTGCCGCCAGCCTCGCCGCTGGACGAGCCGCGTAAGGCGCAGCTGAAAACCCTGCTGCAACAGCTCAAGCTCTGCTGAGCCGGACGATAACCATGACCATTGAGAAAATTTTCACCCCCCAGGACGATGCGTTTTACGCGGTGATCACCCACGCGGCGGGGCCGCAGGGCGCGCTGCCGCTGACCCCGCAGATGCTGATGGAATCCCCCAGCGGCAACCTTTTCGGCATGACGCAGAACGCCGGGATGGGCTGGGACGCCAACAAGCTGACCGGCAAAGAGGTGCTGATTATCGGTACCCAGGGCGGTATTCGTGCCGGGGACGGACGCCCGGTTGCGCTGGGCTACCACACCGGGCACTGGGAAATCGGCATGCAGATGCAGGCGGCGGCGAAGGAGATCACCCGCAACGGCGGGATCCCGTTTGCGGCCTTCGTCAGCGATCCGTGCGACGGTCGCTCGCAGGGCACGTACGGCATGTTCGACTCCCTGCCGTATCGTAACGACGCGGCGATCGTGTTTCGCCGTCTGATCCGCTCTCTGCCCACGCGCCGGGCGGTGATCGGCGTGGCCACCTGCGATAAAGGGCTACCCGCCACCATGATCGCGCTGGCCTCCATGCACGACCTGCCGACCATTCTGGTGCCGGGCGGGGCGACGCTGCCGCCGACCGTGGGGGAAGATGCGGGCAAGGTGCAGACCATCGGCGCGCGCTTTGCCAACCACGAGCTCTCCTTGCAGGAGGCCGCCGAGCTCGGCTGTCGCGCCTGCGCGTCGCCGGGCGGCGGGTGTCAGTTCCTCGGCACTGCGGGCACCTCGCAGGTGGTGGCGGAAGCGCTGGGGCTGGCGCTGCCGCACTCCGCGCTGGCGCCGTCCGGGCAGGCGGTGTGGCTGGAGATCGCCCGCCAGTCGGCGCGGGCGGTGAGCGAGCTGGATAACCGCGGCATCACCACGCGCGATATCCTCACCGATAAAGCCATCGAAAACGCCATGGTGATCCACGCGGCGTTCGGCGGTTCAACGAACTTACTGCTGCATATCCCGGCCATCGCCCACGCGGCGGGCTGCACTATCCCGGACGTAGAGCACTGGACGCGCGTCAACCGTAAGGTGCCGCGCCTGGTGAGCGTGCTGCCCAACGGCCCGGACTATCACCCGACCGTGCGGGCGTTTCTCGCCGGCGGCGTGCCGGAAGTGATGCTCCACCTGCGCGATCTCGGCCTGCTGCATCTGGACGCCATGACCGTTACTGGCCAGACGGTGGGCGAGAACCTCGACTGGTGGCAGACGTCCGAGCGCCGTAAGCGCTTCCGCCAGTGCCTGCGCGAGCAGGACGGCGTGGACCCGGATGACGTGATCCTGCCGCCGGAGAAGGCCAAAGCGAAAGGGCTGACCTCGACGGTCTGCTTCCCGACGGGCAACATCGCGCCGGAAGGTTCGGTGATCAAGGCCACGGCGATCGACCCGTCGGTGGTGGGTGACGATGGTGTTTACCGCCACACCGGCCGGGTGCGGGTGTTTGTCTCGGAAGCGCAGGCCATCAAGGCCATCAAGCGGGAAGAGATTGCGCAGGGCGATATCATGGTGGTGATCGGCGGCGGGCCGTCCGGCACCGGCATGGAAGAGACCTACCAGCTCACTTCCGCGCTGAAGCATATCTCTTGGGGCAAGACGGTGTCGTTAATCACCGATGCGCGCTTCTCGGGCGTGTCGACGGGCGCCTGCTTCGGCCACGTGTCTCCGGAGGCGCTGGCGGGCGGACCGATTGGCAAGCTGCGCGATAACGACATCATCGAGATAGCCGTCGACCGACTGACATTAACGGGCAGCGTGAACTTTATCGGCACCGCGGACAGCCCGCTGACGCCGGAGGAGGGGGCGCGCGAGCTGGCAATACGGCAGACGCATCCGGACCTGCACGCCCACGACTTTTTGCCGGACGACACCCGCCTGTGGGCAGCATTGCAGTCGGTGAGCGGCGGCACCTGGAAAGGCTGTATTTATGACACCGATAAAATTATCGAGGTAATTAACGCCGGTAAAAAAGCGCTCGGCCTTTAATTATTTATTGATAAAAATCCGTCTGCGGAAAATATCTCGCGGGCGGTTTTCGTGTTTCTGTAATTTTCTAATTTAAACAATAAGTTGAGATATATCGTTGGCGTCACAAAAGCAAAATAACGTAATTCTGAAATAAGATATGACCATTGCTGGTTAATTGAACAGCTCATTACACTCCTGTAACACGACGTTGTAAATTCAGCACACTAAAAAAGGGTGTAATTCTGATGACGCAATTAACCATGAAAGACAAAATTGGCTACGGGCTGGGTGACACCGCCTGCGGCTTCGTCTGGCAGGCCACGATGTTCCTGCTGGCCTATTTCTACACCGACGTGTTCGGCCTGCCGGCGGGCATAATGGGCACGCTGTTTTTGGTCTCCCGCGTGCTCGACGCCGTAACCGACCCGCTGATGGGGCTGCTGGTGGACCGCACCCGCACGCGGCACGGCCAGTTCCGCCCGTTCCTGCTGTGGGGCGCCATCCCGTTTGGCATCGTCTGCGTGCTGACCTTCTACACGCCGGACTTCTCCGCGCAGGGCAAAATCATCTACGCCTGCGTGACCTATATTTTGCTAACCCTGGTCTACACCTTCGTTAACGTGCCGTACTGCGCCATGCCGGGCGTCATCACCGCCGACCCGAAAGAGCGTCACGCCCTGCAGTCCTGGCGCTTCTTCCTGGCGGCGGCGGGGTCGCTCGCTATCAGCGGCATTGCCCTGCCGCTGGTGAGCATCATCGGCAAGGGGGACGAGCAGGTGGGCTATTTCGGCGCCATGTGTGTGCTGGGGCTGACCGGCGTGGTCCTGCTCTACGTCTGCTTCTTTACCACCAAAGAGCGCTACACCTTTGAAGTGCAGCCGGGCTCGTCGGTGGCGAAAGATCTCAAACTGCTGCTGGGCAACGGCCAGTGGCGCATCATGTGCGCGTTCAAGATGATGGCGACCTGCTCCAACGTGGTGCGCGGCGGGGCGACGCTCTACTTCGTGAAATACGTGATGGATCACCCGGAGATGGCGACCCAGTTTTTACTCTACGGCAGCTTCGCCACCATGTTCGGGTCGCTCTGCTCCTCCCGACTGCTGGGGCGCTTCGACCGCGTCACCGCCTTCAAGTGGATCATCGTCGCCTACTCGCTCATCAGCCTGCTGATTTTCGTCACCCCGGCGGAACATATCGCCCTGATTTTCGCCCTCAACATCCTGTTCCTGTTCGTCTTCAACACCACCACGCCGCTGCAGTGGCTGATGGCCTCCGACGTGGTGGATTACGAGGAGAGCCGCAGCGGGCGTCGCCTCGACGGGCTGGTGTTCTCCACCTATCTGTTCAGCCTGAAGATTGGCCTGGCGATTGGCGGGGCGGTGGTGGGCTGGATCCTGGCCTGGGTGAACTACTCCGCCAGCAGCAGCGTGCAGCCGGTTGAGGTGCTCACCACCATCAAAATTTTGTTCTGCGTGGTGCCGGTGGTGCTCTACGTGGGCATGTTCATCATGCTGTCGTTCTACAAGCTCACCGACGCGCGCGTGGAGGCCATCAGCCAGCAGCTGATCAAGCACCGCGCGGCCCAGGGCGAGGCCGTTCCCGACGCCGCGACAGCCGCATCCCATTAACCGGAGGCATTATGCAAATCACTAATCCGATCCTGACCGGCTTCAACCCGGATCCGTCCCTCTGCCGTCAGGGCGAGGACTACTACATCGCCACCTCGACCTTCGAGTGGTTCCCGGGCGTGCGCATCTATCACTCCCGCGACCTGAAAAACTGGTCGCTGGTCAGCACGCCGCTGGACCGCGTGTCGATGCTGGACATGAAGGGCAATCCGGACTCCGGCGGCATCTGGGCGCCTTGCCTGAGCTACGCCGACGGCAAATTCTGGCTGCTCTATACCGACGTGAAGATTGTCGACTCGCCGTGGAAAAATGGCCGCAACTTCCTCGTCACCGCGCCGTCCATTGAGGGGCCGTGGAGCGAGCCGATCCCGATGGGCAACGGCGGGTTCGATCCGTCCCTGTTCCACGACGACGATGGCCGCAAGTACTACCTCTACCGCCCGTGGGGGCCGCGCCACCACAGCAACCCGCACAACACCATCGTGATGCAGGAGTTTGACCCACAGACCGGCACGCTCTCGCCCGAGCGCAAAACGCTGTTTACCGGCACACCGCTCTGCTACACCGAAGGGGCGCATCTTTATCGCCACGCGGGCTGGTACTACCTGATGGTTGCCGAGGGCGGCACCAGCTACGAGCACGCCGTTGTGGTACTGCGTTCCAAAAATATCGACGGGCCATACGAGCTGCACCCGGACGTAACGATGATGACCAGCTGGCACCTGCCGGAGAACCCGCTGCAAAAGAGCGGCCACGGCTCGCTGCTGCAAACCCATACGGGAGAATGGTATATGGCCTACCTCACCAGCCGCCCGCTGCGCCTGCCCGGCGTGCCGCTGCTGACCTCCGGCGGACGCGGCTACTGCCCGCTGGGGCGCGAGACCGGCATCGCCCGCATTGAGTGGCGCGACGGCTGGCCGTACGTGGAAGGCGGCAAGCACGCGCAGCTGACCGTGCCCGGCCCGCAGGTGGCGGAGCAGCCCGCAGCCGCTCAGGGTAACTGGCGGGATGATTTCGACGGCAGTACGCTTGACCCGGAGCTGCAGACCCTGCGCATTCCGTTCGACGACACCCTCGGCTCGCTCACCGCCCGCCCGGGCTACTTACGGCTCTACGGCAACGACTCGCTCAACTCGACCTTTACCCAGTCGACCGTGGCGCGCCGCTGGCAGCACTTCGTCTTCCGGGCGGAGACGCGGATGCAGTTCACGCCGGTCCACTTCCAGCAGAGCGCGGGGCTGACCTGCTACTACAACAGCAAAAACTGGAGCTACTGTTTTGTGGACTACGAGGAGGGGCAGGGCAGAACCATCAAGGTGATTCAGCTCGACCACAACGTGCCGTCGTGGCCGCTGCACGAGCAGCCGATTCCGGTGCCGGAGAGTGCGAAGAGCGTCTGGCTGCGGGTGGACGTGGATACGCTGGTCTACCGCTACAGCTACTCATTCGACGGCGAGACGTGGCACGCCGTGCCGGTGACTTATGAGGCGTGGAAGCTGTCGGATGACTACATCGGCGGGCGCGGCTTCTTTACCGGCGCGTTTGTGGGGCTGCACTGCGAGGACATCAGCGGCGACGGCTGCCACGCTGACTTCGACTACTTCACCTACGAGCCGGCATAGCGGCTCAGGCCGGGTAGCCCAGCGCGCGTGAGAGCTGGAGCCCGGCCTGCTGAAGCTGCTCGCGGAAATTAGCCAGCTCGGCGTCGTCCACGCGGGAGGTCAGCGTCGAGAGGCTCAGGGCGGCGATGACGCGGGATTCATGGTTCCACACCGGCACCGCCACGCAGCGCACGCCCTGCTCGTTCTCTTCGCTGTCCAGGGCGTAGCCATGTTCGCGGGTTTTTTTCAGCGCATCCAGCAACGCTTCGCGGGTGGCAAGAGTGGAAGGGGTAAAGGTGGTGTACTGATAGCCCTCCAGCAGGGCGTTCAGCTCGGCCTCGTCCAGCCAGGCAATCAACACCTTGCCGATGGCGGTGGCGTGAACCGGCAGGCGGCGGCCAATGCGCGAATAGGCGATGGCGGCCAGCTTGCCTTCAATCTTCTCGATATAGACCCCTTCACGCCCGTCCAGGATCCCCAGATGGGTTGTCTGCCCGGTCCGCCGGGACAGCTCTGTCAGCCAGCCTTTCGCCTTCTGGCGAATATCGATGGAGCCCACGACAAAATGGCCGCGCTCGACCAGCTTCATGCCGAGGCGATATTTGCCATTCTCCGGGTTCTGATCGATATAGCCGTGAAGCTGCAGGGTTTTCAGCAGCGAGTGAAGGGTGCTCTTGCTCAGCCCCATCAGTTTGCTGATGTCGGTGATCTTAAGCTCGGTGGCCTGCTCGTTGAACAGGTCGAGGATCTGCATCGCACGTTCAACAGACTGAATAATCGGCATAATGCTGGCATGTCCACGCTGGAATGAAGGCGAAAACGTACCTTTTTCGGGGTGAAAAATCAATTAAGCAGGCCTGATTTGCCCGGCGGCGCTTCGCTTGCACAGGCCTACGGGCTGGGTGTTCTCCCTCTCCCTGTGGGAGAGGGCCGGGGTGAGGGCACCAGGCCGCATCACCGCCTGATTCGCCCGGCGGCGCTTCGCTTGCACGGGCCTACGAGCTGGGTGTTCTCTCTCCCCGTGGGAGAGGGCCGGGGTGAGGGTATCAGGCCGCATCGTCACCTGATTCGCCCGGCGGCGCTTCGCTTGCACGGGCCTACGAGCTGGGTGTTCTCCCTCTCCCTTGAGGGTGTACGGTCCGGGGACATAGTGAACACTTGTTCGGGGACATGGTAGACACTTACAACTGAGGCATAAGAACCCGTTTATGGAGTCGCTTATGCCCTGGGATGCGAGAGATACCATGTCATTACGTACCGAGTTTGTACTGTTCGCCTCGCA
>NZ_JADBRF010000014.1:0-140925 GCF_014930485.1 Enterobacter cloacae complex sp. P47BA
CACCATGGGTAAAGGATGTTAAAAAGTGTTCACCATGTCCCCGAACACCTGTCTACCATGTCCCCGGACTGTACAGAGGGAGAGGGCCGGGGTGAGGGCATCAGGCCGCATCGTCGCCTGATTCGCCCGGCGGCGCTTCGCTTGCACGGGCCTACGGGCTGGGTTTTCTCCCTCTACCTGTGGGAGAGGGCCGGGGTGAGGGCACCAGACCGCAGAGGATTAAATCACTCCCCAAGCGTCGCCACCATCACCGCCTTAATCGTATGCATCCGGTTTTCCGCCTGGTCGAACACGATGCTTGCCGCCGACTCAAACACCTCGTCCGTAACTTCCATCCCGCCGTGCAGGTCGAACTCCTTCGCCATCTGCTTGCCGAGCGTGGTCTGGTCGTCATGGAACGCGGGCAGACAGTGCAGGAACTTCACGTTCGGATTGCCGGTCAGCGCCATCATCTGCGCGTTCACCTGATACCCCCGCAGCAGCGCAATCCGCTCCGCCCACTTCTCTTTGGCTTCGCCCATCGACACCCAGACGTCGGTATAGATAAAGTCCGCGCCCTTCACGCCCGCCGCCACGTCTTCCGTCAGGGTGATTTTGCCGCCGTGCTTCTCCGCCAGCGCGCTGCACTCCGCCACCAGGCTCTCTTCCGGCCAGCAGGCCTTCGGAGCCACCAGGCGCAGATCCAGCCCAGTCAGCGCCGCCGCCTCCAGCATCGAGTTGCCCATGTTGTTGCGCGCATCGCCCGCGTACACCAGCGTCATCTCGTTAAACGCCTTGCCCGGCAGGTGCTCCTGCATGGTCAGCAGGTCCGCCAGCAGCTGCGTCGGGTGGAACTCGTTGGTCAGCCCGTTCCACACCGGCACGCCCGCATACTGCGCCAGCGTCTCGACCACTTCCTGGCCGTGGCCGCGATACTGAATGCCGTCGTACATCCGCCCGAGCACGCGCGCGGTGTCCTTAATTGACTCTTTATGCCCAATCTGGCTGCCGCTCGGCCCTAAATAGGTAACGCGCGCGCCCTGGTCAAATGCGGCAACTTCGAAAGAGCAACGGGTACGGGTTGAGTCTTTTTCGAAGATGAGCGCGATGTTTTTACCGATAAGCTTTTGTACTTCCTTGCCCTTTTTCTTATCGGCTTTGAGCTGTGCGGCAAGAGTCAGCAGAGAGGTGAACTGTGCAGGGGTAAAGTCGAGCAATTTCAGAAAGTGTTTCTTGTACAGATCAGACATTTTATCCTCGCATGGCGAACGCCACTTATTGAATTAAAATTCACTTTATATGTGTAATTATTCATTTGCAACCCCGTTTCACAATTCTTTCTTACAAAGGTGGAGGCAAACCCGTCCGTATGTGAAAATAGAAGTATCTGCCGCACTTTAAAGAGGATTGAGCCATGGCAAACCCGGAACACCTGGAAGAGCAACGCGAAGAGACGCGTCTGATTATTGAAGAGCTGCTGGAAGACGGCAGCGATCCGGACGCGCTGTACACCATCGAGCACCATTTCTCTGCGGATGATTTCGACGCGCTGGAAAAACTGGCGGTAGAAGCCTTCAAGCTGGGTTACGAAGTGACCGAGCCGGAAGAGCTGGAAGTGGAAGAGGGCGACACCGTCATCTGCTGCGACATCCTGAGCGAAGGCGCGCTGAAGGCGGAGCTGATCGACGCGCAGGTCGAACAGCTGATGAACCTGGCCGAGAAGTTTGAAGTGGAATACGACGGCTGGGGAACCTACTTCGAAGATCCGAACGGTGAAGACGGCGACGAAGGCGACGACGAAGATTACGTCGACGAAGACGACGACGGCGTGCGTCACTAAGCGTTTCAGGCGGTGGCCCGCGCCACCGCTTTTTCAAGGCAGAACCATGGATTACCCGCAGATACTCGCCCCTGTACTCAACTTCCTCCAGTGCCCGACCCCGCAAGCATGGATTGATAAAGCCCGCGACCCGGCGAACCTGCCGCTGCTGCTCACCGACCATATGGTGTGCGAGCTCAAGGCCGCCCAGACCGCGCTGCTGCTGGTGCGTAAATACGTCGCCGACGAAAGCGGTGCCGACACGCTGCTCGACTGGCTCAAACCCTACGAACAGTTCACCTTCCGCGACGGCCCGGAGCCGGACTTCATCGCCCTGCATAAGCAGATTGGCAAAAGCGTGATGCCCAAAACCGACGACCCGTGGGGCCAGGCGCTCATCGACAGCATGGTGCTGCTGATTAAAGAGGAGCTGCACCACTTCTGGCAGGTGCGCGAGGCGATGCTGGCCCGCGACATTCCGTACGTCAAAATCACCGCCAGCCGCTACGCCAAAGGGATGCTGAAGGAAGTGCGCACCCACGAACCGCTGACGCTGATCGACAAGCTCATCTGCGGCGCCTACATCGAAGCACGCTCCTGCGAACGCTTCGCCGCGCTGGCCCCGTACCTCGACGACGACCTGCAGAAGTTCTATCTCTCGCTGCTGCGCTCGGAAGCGCGGCATTATCAGGACTACCTGACGCTGGCTCAGCAGGTGAGCGACGACGATATCTCACCGCGCATACAGCATTTTGGCGAAATTGAAGCCACACTTATTTCGACACCGGACCACGAGTTTCGCTTCCACAGCGGCGTGCCGGTGTAAACCGGCACAACTCAAGGATAAGGATGCGAGATGAAAAAAACGTGGATCAGTACGGTCATTGTTGTTGTCGCGGCTGCCGCCGTGGCGTTCTGGGTCTTCTTCGACAGGCAGCGCGCTCCGGAAGCGCAAATTGATACCGCCCTTAACGCGATGCCCGCCTGGCAGGTGATCAAGGAGCAGGAGCCTGTGCTGCATCAGCGCATCCTTGACCAGATGGCCGCCCTGCAAAAAGCGGGCGAGCCGGAGCAGCACATTATCGACACCATCCAGCCGCAGATCCTGCATCTGCAGATGTCGCGCCTGCAAAACGCCCCGGACGCCAACGTGGTGAACTACATGACCATCAACATGGAGCAGACCGCCGCCATCCAGAAGGTGAGTGACGACGCCTGCTTCCGCTTCCTCTACCCGATGGTGAAGGGCGGCGTGAACCCGATGCGCATGCTGGATAAAGACCTGATGACGCGGCGCATGCAGGCCGACGCCGACATGATGCGCGCGGCCTACGGCAAAAACCGCCACACCGTGACGCAGGCCGAACGCGAGGCGGCCGTCGAGGATGTGCGACCGATTATGAAGCAACTTGCCGATAAGTACGGCGAGGACATCCAGCTGCTGCAGATGCCGGAGAAGGCGGCGAGCAAAGAGAAGCTCTCCTGCGATATGGTGCAGGAGATGTGGGCCAAGGTGCTGGCGCTGCCGGAGCAGAAGGCGGCGAGGGTGATACGGCTGGCGGTGTCTGAGCTGGACTGACGAAGGGCGCTGGTTTTTTGGGCACTTAGCGCAGGTTTAGCGCGTCGTCGCTTGCATGGCGGCGCGCGACAGGTATAATCCACAACGTTTCCGCATCCCCTTCAGTGCCGAAGTGGCGAAATCGGTAGACGCAGTTGATTCAAAATCAACCGTAGAAATACGTGCCGGTTCGAGTCCGGCCTTCGGCACCAAAAGATGCAAATCAAAGTCGCTTAAGGGCGGCTTTTTTTGTGTCAATGACCCGTCCATATCCGACAGTAATTCAAAGATAATTTATTTTTCGGCAATAACTATATTTGATCGGTTGTCTTTCCGCGTTGGTCATTTTCATCGATTGACATCTAGGCTATTTGGCTGTCATGGTCTCTTGATTCAGGTGAATTGCAGAGGATCGTTCCTTTTTGTTAGCGGTTGTGCGTACTTCTTGTTGATTGTGAAAATCGGTGTGAGAAGTTTTTCCGAAAATAACTAATCTGATCAGTTTAGTTAACGATCTTTTCAGACATAATCTAGTGATTATTTACGCTGGAAAAACAGGACGTAACATTGAATAGCTCGGAAGACGATTTGCTTGAAGTGGCGTGGTATTTGTCGAAGTATGGTAAATTTCAACCCCCCGTGGGACTGGGAGTTCAGAAATGGAAAGAGGCTTATGCCTTGTTTTATCCCCGTTTCGGGGCGGGCAAAACCGCCAGCGAGTTTCGCAATAGTCTGAAAAATAGTCGTGATCGTTTTGATTCTTGGCTTAGTGATGTGCGTGTTGGCTGGCTTGACGAGCGGGGCGCTCCTGCTGCGCTTTCTCATTCAGCGCAGCGTGTGCATCAGCGATTGAGTCGGCTTTCAGACAGTGCGATTGAGCAGCGTGTTCTTTCGTTAATATCTTCTGAAGGAGATGAGCTGGCACAACGTGATTGTCTGGCTATTCAGCAGGATAAAAGTATTGAAGTTACTGTACGAGAGCAGTTGATTGCGGCACGGCTGGGGCAGGGTGCCTTTCGGAAAAATTGTCTCATGTTATATCCGGCATGTCCTGTTACGGGAACGACGTTTACGCCGTTACTCCGTGCCAGCCATATAAAACCGTGGGCTGCCTGCGAGAATGGGAGTGAACGCCTTGATCCGTTTAATGGAATTATACTGGCCGCAAATATTGATATTCTTTTCGATCAGGGATGGATTTCTTTTGAGAATGATGGACATTTATTAATTAGTGATGAACTGGATATTAGTGTTAAAGATCAGCTTTTGTTGCCGGAGAAAATAAAGGCGTTTCCTGTTGAATCATATCGTTATCTGGAGTGGCATCGGGAGAATTTACTGAGATAGCTAAGTTTTGACGAAAATGCCTTTGATATAGAATGTTGTGATTCGTTTGGTAATGGGTAAGGTACAAAATGAAGATGGTAAAAATATATTCAACTGGAAGCTATGATGCAGTAACACGTGAAGGTTCGGCTGAAGTTGTGCTGAAGTGCGAAAAGAAAATAAAATATCTGACTTTTTTCTACAGTGATACGACAGCAAATAGATGCATTCTCCAAGACTGAATTGATGGTGTGAATTTTTTGAAGGAACCTTGTAACGTTGAATAAATCAGTTCATGTGAGCTCGGTGTGAAGAAAGCACAGAAAGGAAAGGGAGTTAATTTTGATTTGCACAAGGAATTATGTGGATTCTTGATAAAGAAAGAGTGTGAATATTTTTTTCTGTCATGCATGGTGAAGGCGACATTTTGAATGCTTTTATTCGCAAGCATCGTACAAAGAAATAGCTGGAGAGCCTACATACAGAACAATGTTCGACAGCGGTGACAGGTTCCAATATTGCACTGAACATTGTCCAGTCGGGCTCACGGGTTTCTGGAGCGTGCTGCGCAACCGGTAATCCTCTACAGGTTCAGTTATAAAGCTTTTATGTGCCATGCAGCATGATATGGTTGTTTTCTAAACTCTGTATAACCTGAGTATTTGTATCGGAGCCTGAACAAAAGATTGTAGCCAGCCTTTCAACATGGGCAATAGTTATCCATACGGTGATTTTAAATACGAAATCAATGGGTTTCATTGAGTCATAGAATTGGTAATGGATGAAAATGCTTTAGGGTTTGCCTCATACTGGCGCAACTCGCTTGCAGATGCTGAGTCAGGAAAAAGCAGTTTTGAATGCAAAGACGCCAAAAATTTCACTCTCTGACATGAGATAGCGGCGGGTCGTCTTGACGAAGCGATCGTCGGTAAATTTTTTGAGGAAGAAAAAGACGACGTCGATACAGTCTATGTCATCTTGCGGCAAAAGATTTATTTCCGATTACTGCAGCATGGAAAGGACCGTTCCGCTGGTGCGCCTGATATTGTTACCCCGATAGTGAAGCCAGCACTGCTGAGCCATGAGGGTTTGTGATATCGAACACTAGCTAGTTCAATTCCCAGAGACCTGCCTGAACCTATGTCAAAAAATGAACCTTTTAGATATGTGGGATTTAGTGCTATGCCAATACAAATCGCCCCATAACTCATTCCCTGTTCAGCGTAACATCGGCAAGCAGCTTTTTGAGTTGGGCGTTAGTGTCTCTAGGTAACTTTGGATGCTTCACTTAAGCGGATTCCATGTCACCATAATTCTTACGTCAACTTAAGAACTAGTCATTAGTAATAGCGAGTTTGTTGCTAAGTACATGGGCAGAAACTTGCAAGGAATATTTATGTTATATTCGTCGACAAATATTCCATCGTTTGGGTTTCTCACCTAATAAGATAAAGTGCTACTATTGTCTAGGTTAGTAAGTTAATATGGTGAAGGTATAGTGCAATATATTACTTGTCTATTATTTGAATAAATTGTAAGTTTTCAGTCACGCAATAAATAAATTGTGACGGTGTTTTTCAAATAATTAAGGCAGAAAAACACCGAGCGCTAATGATATTTCCCTATATGTCTTTTGATTTTACTCGCAACCACTCGTGTTGGTCTAAACCTATCCTTGAAAGATTGCTAACAATATCTGTTATTATTTTTTGTGCATAAGTTGTTTTTATTTCCCCTATCCATTTTAATACTTTGGGAGTGCATGCTTTTTCAATAGTGAGTGGAATGAACGAGATGTAATCAGTATTAACTAAGTTATTTTTTTTGCCTATGACAACGCCTTTTCCGTTCTCAACGCCAAAATTTAGCGAGATAATATTTGCGGCTTTTGCAGCCATTTTTATTTTATAGAAATTGCCATTTTCATCCTCAATCAATAAGTTGTAATCATTATTATCTAATGTTCCTTTAAGGAAAAGAAAATCGGCTCTTTCATGTAGTCTGACGCTATCACATAATGGTTGTATGCATAAGTAAACAAAGTTATATGCATCTAAAAGTAATGTGCCTTGTTTTAACGATACATTATCTATATTGGAGTGATATCTTAAATTTCTTCGAGTAATTTCAAGCGAACATAATTGCATTATTTTTGTGTCTTGTTCCCCATCCTGGCTTAAGTAATCTTTTTTTCCTAACGAAGCTCGTCCTATAGCACCTTCAATTTCACCTAAAGAATCTGCAGAAAGTATGTTGCTTAGATGTTCTACGGATAATTCTTTTTTAGTTTTCCCGGTTAATGTAAAATTCTTGGAGTCATTCGTTGTATAATGAAAAATTGGCCAGTGCGATAAGGAATCCTTACTCAGCGATTTTTTTAAATTCTCACTTATTTGTAATGTTGAACGTATTTCTTCGGAAATTAAATCTACCGCATAATCATGTGCATTTTCATATGCATATGGCCTTGACTCTTTGGATGTCATTAAGTTTAAAATGTGGGAAACATACGCTGTATCAAGTGTGTTATTATATTTTGTTAATATTCCGTGGGTATTCTCTCTTATTTCTGAAATACAGGAAAGGGCAGCATTTGATAACAGTCCAGCTGTAAGATTGACGAATTTTTTTATTAAAACATTCGGAAGGTCTTTTTCATATATATCCTTACTAATAATAACTATACACCATTTTTCAAGTGCGTAATTGTCTTCAATGAACAGACTATTCTCATTTTTTATTTTTGTAGCATATGACTTTTTTAATTCATTATTTAGTTTCGTCATAACCGCTGCAACATTCTCACCGGTATAGATTGAAAGAAGACGTAAACGTCCTCCAGAAATTATATCTGCAGCAATAATTGATTTTATTATCTCTATAGCAAATTGTCCGCTATCGCTTTGCATATCCCAATCAAGTATTGTTATATCAGCTTTACGGGAGGATGCTGTGATGATATCTTTTTCTTCGACATTAAAGCTTTTAGCTAATAATCCGCAGCATGCAATTCCATCTTTCGCAAATGCTTCTGATAGAGCTTGGTAATCAAAAGGATGGTTTTTTATTTTTGCTTTTGATTTAGTAGATTCCAAACCTTTAAAAGCTAATGGAGTTATTACTTGGGTAGTCACATCGTCGGGGTCAATTAAAGAATCAATATCTTCTTCTGTTGGGAAAGTATCGCTACCTGCACCAAAAGACATATTGTCATCAACAGCGACTACAGAATGTAAAAAACGGCGAACGCAGTCTTCTGAAATTTTATGAAAGTCAGTTGAGCTTGTCATTTGTTAATATCCATTATTAATTTATTTCTTCTGATGGTTCAATAATAAAGAAGGCACCTTGTTCAGGTCGATAATCATCCAGTATTATATTAAACCCATCTCGGGATAAACATTCTTTAGAAATAAATAATCCCATTCCACGGCCTCCTGTTTTTCGTGTGAATCCCATATCGAAGATTACATCGCGATCTCTAGTTGAAACCCCAGGGCCGGTATCACCAATGACATATCCGGTGTCAGTCGCATCAAGTATGAGTCTTTTTTCACCTGTCGTTTTAGTAAGCCAATATATTGCATTGTCAATTAAATTTATGAAGACAGGATAAATAGTTGATGTATAAGCTACAACTTCTTGATTAACAAACTTTGAGGTAGTAAAGAGTTCAATATTTTCTTTCTCAAGACGATCATCAAATACATCTCTGATAAACTCTAAAAGAGCGCTCCCAGTTATGTTTGTTTTAGAACGACTTAAACGTCTTGTTAATGGTGTAAAGGTTTTTAAATAACCATCTAAATGATCGAAACTAGTTCTGATTTTCTGATATATAATATCGAGTTTTGGATTTCTATCTGCCCATGCTTTCAATTCTCTTAGGGCACTTCGAATTGCTCTTATATTACCATTAAACTCATGGTGAACAACGGAAAGAGCCATGCCTAATAATATTAGCTCTGCATTATTTGCTTGTTGATCTCGTAAATGTTCAAGCTCGGTTTCGATTGCTTCTGTCACTTGAGCTGATGTTACATTCTCAGGAATGGTACTATCACTTATTATAGCAATCTGGTCAGTTAATCTTTTTATTTCATTAATGACTTCATTTGATGTGTTCTCAATCTTGCTTTCAAGATTTCTTTTTATATCTAATATATATTCCGTGTCCTTTCCATTTAAATTTGTCGACTGGAATTCGTAAGAAATATTTTTTAACTCGCTCTTATGTTTTTTCTTATTATCTGAAATGAGTTTATTGGCTTTGGATTGTACTTCTTTCAGAGCATTCTTTGCATCAGTATATAATTTTGAGAGCTCTTTATCGTAGTAGTTTTGTTGTAAAGTCAATGAATCCTCAAGCCTTTTTCGTAAATTGAGGAAGTCGTTATTTTTATTATCTAATTCAATAAGTTTACGATCAACATTATCTTTTAATTCATTTAACGAAACTAAAATTTTTTGTCTTTCTATTTGATATCTATCCCATAGATTAGATAATTCTTTTGTTAAGCCAACGCCAGATGGTTTCCTTATATCTATGGTTTTACGAAGATTATTAATAACGTTGTCATTTTGTTCTTTAATTTTGCTATATATATAATCTATGTTGGCATCAGTTATTTCAGTGCTAGAGAAATATTCTTCATTATAATTAATAAGTTTATTTATTTCAGTGTTCCAGTAATCCTTATCTAGCTTATCAAAAAATTCAAACAGTTCTTTTTTTAATCTGTCCTTTTTAGCTTTAGTCTGCTTAGATCTCTTTGATAACAGATCATGCTCTTCATTTCTACGTTGTTTTGTCTCAATAAATAATTCAGACATATCACCGTCATCTTTAAAGAAATCTCTTGCTATCTCGATAAAGAAATTCTCAAGCATTTCTTTGAATTGTTTATAAGGCTTATTTTCAATGAACCCTTCTCGCCCAGCTTTTTCGACTAATGAAGCATTGTTTTCTTTTGTTAATTCAATTGCCCCAAATAAACGTCGATAAGAGAAGAAATATTCAGAAGCAGATAATGTTCTTCGTTTTTCTATTTTTAGAAAGTCGGTGTCCGAGTCTCCATAAGGTAGAATTCTTAATCCATCTCGATAAATATATAAACCACCGTATCTATCAGTTTTCTCCTTCAGTGGAGCCCAGAGTTCCATGGGGAGTCGTGAATCACGGAGTCGGCCATGTATATATGCCAGTTTAATTTTAAAGGGACCGCATTGGGTTAATTGATTATTATTTCTCCAAGTCACAGCATGATGAATTGGTTTTTCGCCATAAACAGAAACAGTACCGCTAAATTGACCAAATTCATTAAACCAGCCTTCTATATGGTGATCAGCAATATTGAATTCTTGTGGTGTAAAAAAAATTGACTCACTAATTCTGTCAATGCACTCTCCATCTTCCAGATAGTCCCTGAAGCGGGCTATAATAGGAGGGTTTGAATCATTATACATTGTGTTTGTGAAGCCTAATAAAGCTTTCTCTAAGCGGGAGGATTGTTCTGTTGTTTTGTTGCTATCGCTTGAAGATATATCGTCTATTAAAATTTCTTCGGTAGGGTTTATTATAAAATGAGTTCCATGACCATCTCCTGAAAGTTTTAATCCACCTAATTTTTTTTCCCATAAAGCAGGATCGAATTCGAAAAGTGATAACTGTGTGTTTATTTGCGATACTTTCGATTTTGATATTTTTTGTGTTAAGGATTCTAAATTGTTTTTGGCTTGTTCAATCATCTCATCAAGAATTTTTTTACTAAGAAGTTCACCATTCTTTATAATTCTAATTGGTATATCTATATCATCAAGATCAAGTGATGGTATAGCAAATAGGCTCCAGTTAACAAATGCAGCAACTAGCGGCATAAGCTCATTGTCTCTTTTAGCTCTGGTAAGAACCAGCACCTGCGGGCCGATTGCTGCTATAGATAAACGACCTATTCCTTTCTCACCCATTATAGGACGGAAGGCTTTATTATTATCTATTGCCGGTTTATTTATTGCATCATCGTCTATTAATTTGCTGGACGTTCCAATCGTCAACCATCTCTCTTCAAATTCATCAGCTGTCATTCCTAAACCATCATCTCTCAAGATAAGAAGATTTTCTTTCCTGAAAAAATCCACTTCAACATTATCAGCATAAGCATCGTGAGCATTTTTGAATAATTCGCTTAACGCAGTCGGTATACCTGCAATTTGCTGCCTGCCAAGCATATCCAAAGCTCGGGCTTTTGTTCTTATCTTAGCCATGTCTATTAATCCTTATTAGTACAATTTTCTATGAGATGTTGTCCAAATATTCTGGCCAGTTCGCATGGTACAGCGTTTCCAATCTGCTTTGCCATCGAGTTCAGAGAACCTTTAAATACATAACTCAAAGGGAATGTTTGCAGTCTTGATGCTTCTCTTATGCTTATTGCTCTATGTTGTGTTGGATCTGGGTGCCCGAATCGTCCATTTGAGTAACTATTGCATTTTGTCGTCAGTGTAGGTGCAGGCTTATCCCAGCTCATTCTTCCATAAGTATCGGTATGCCCATCATAGTTTTTATGGCATTTATTGACTAACTCTTCGGGCCAGTTTCTTCTATCTCCACCTTCTGGAGTGTGCATAATTCTTTTTAAATTTAGAGAGGTAAGTGTTCCTGCTCTGTGCAAAGAATCTTGGGGATCGATTTCCCCTGAAGATAATTTTGTGAAGTTATAGATATAATCACGTACAGTTTTGTATGGGATTTTATTTTTACCATGAGTTATATCTGGTGGGGTTACTTTGCCTACTCTACTAGCCAGAAGTACAAGCCTTTTCCTTCTTTGGGGTATACCGTAATTCTCGGCGTTAGCTATAAAGGATATATAATTATACTGCAACTCCTTAATTAGTTTGATAAATTCTTGGAATGGGCCTTCTTTTTTCTCGTCAATTTTTTGCATTCCTGGTACATTTTCAAGCATAATATATTCAGGAAGTAGTTCTCTGATAAAACGATGGGTTTCATCAAGTAGATTTCTTCTTGAATCATCGCTGGTTTTATTTTTATTTTGTTGCGAAAATGGTTGGCACGGTGCACATGCACTTAATAATAAAGGCCGTTTGGCTTGAATATCAATGATCTCGGAGATATCTTGTGGTTCAATTTTTCTAATATCTTCTTGGATGAATTTTGCATCAGGGAAGTTAGCTTTAAAGGTTTCTGATGCTTGTGAGTCATTATCTATTCCAAGCACGATATCAAAACCAGCCTGACGCAGCCCTTCACTGGCTCCGCCACAGCCACAAAAAAAATCTATAACTATCAATTTGATACCTTCTTTATACTCAGTAATAACTCGGATAAACTCATATTTTAGATAAAAGTGATTGGTATGGATATAAACTTTGGCCACGCTACCGCCCTGAGGTTATGGCCATCCCCAAGCCTTTTGAAGGGATTATGAACAACACCACGCCGATGTTCAACGTTGTTAACCCATAGATATCACAAAGTTAGTCAACGACTCGGTTGTAAATTAACCAAGTATGACGTTAGCGAAAATGGGTATAACACATAATATTCGCCATCATTGACAAATGATCATCATGTGGACTGCCAAAAAAATCGTCTATAACATAGCCAGTTAGACTACATATGGAGATGTAAGCATGAGCACCAGAAGAGAGATAAAGGATGGGGCATTATTTGACGTTCTCGACAGAGGGATCGTCTACACCGAGGCGTTAGGCTGGCTTGATATGGGACATGCCCGTGGCAATGACGTGGCAACGCTCAAACGTCAATTCGTTGAGGGAGAGCGTAGCGGTAAGCCTTCTTATTCCGTCATGTATCGGCAAGATATGGGCGTCTTAAAATTCAAATCGCGGCTCGGGGTCGGTAAGTTCTCTCACTGGGAAATTAAGCGTGGCCGGAGCACCGAAGACATTAACAGAATCATGCTGGCGATGATGATGAACACCGCATCCAGATTCGAAGGCCTGCAAAGCCTGCGGTCATTTTCCTGGTATACGGACAGCGGCTTTAGCGGTGAGGATCTGGTATCTGACCTGTTCGGGTTCTATCGGGCAATTATTCCTGGACGGTACGGCTATCGTCTCAAGCCCGTGAGCTATGAATCAGCCGTTCGCCGCTGGGATTACTACGGCGCTATCGGTTCCCATAAAAACCATGGCTTCCGCCCGATTCTCTTTCCCGATCCGCAGGACCAGTGTGTGCGGCACAAGCCTTATACGGTCAATCTTCCGCATTTTATGACGTGGCTTCGGCCGTGGGACGATTTCGCATCCGGAGTGGTGAAGGTCATTACAAACGATGGGACATCGCTCTCATTCATGGGAGCTAAGCTATGACTATCTTTTTAAAAATCCTGAAGTGGTGTGCACTCTCGGTTGTCACCGTCTTTATCCTCGGATGGCTGTTTGTCTGGCTCGTGGCATCAGGTTCTGATGAAACGACGGTTTACACCGAAAATGACTTTTTCCACTACCACACGCTGACTGACAAGGATATTGAAAACGCCCCGCGTGTAACAGAAGACTACTATTTCGAGGCGCATTCCGGCGATGGTTATGCCCCTTCAAATAGCATATTTTTTAAAGGGGCTACCGGTGCGTCACCGTTGCGCGCGTATCTCGAAACGCTGGGATACACCAAGGAAAAGCGCCGCCTGGGGGATAAGGAAATCTGGTCAAAACCCGATCAGGTAAACGGGGACCTTTTCTATTTGTACTTCAATACCGCCACGGGTGAAGTTGAGCTGACCAAGGTGATAAACGACTGAGCTAACCTACTTCCTGTTGATTAGCTCAATGCATTGATCAAGCGGCGTTTTTTCGTAATATCCCATTCAGCCATGTTTCATCCCTGGCTGGGCGGTTATCCTGAGTCGCCCACAGCGAAGCGATCTCCATCCTCGGAATCGCCTTCAGCAACTCCCGCAACCCCTCTTCATCCAGATCCGTAAACTGTCTTTCACCCTGCACCCGCTCACCGTTGCCATACTTAAAGGACACGTACCAGACGCCGCCAGGCTTAAGCGCATCCGCAAGCTTCTGCATCACTTCAGGCAACTCAGAAGAGGGGACATGCAGCAAAGAGGCACAACACCAGATCCCATCGTACTGCGCTTTGCCGTCGATCTCTGAAAACGTCATCAGCTGTACGGGTAACCCAGTATGTTGACTTGCCAGTTCCACCATCGCGGAAGAGGCATCAAAAGCATCCACCTGATAACCCATCTCATGAAATGCCTTTGCGTCCCGGCCTGAACCGCAGCCCGCATCCAGAACCCGTGCGCAGTGAGGCAGATGTTGGGTGAAGGCCTCGTAAAGCGAGGTCATATCGACATTGACCGTGCCATTGAAGAAATCCTGCGCGTGGTTCTGGTAGTAGTGAAGTGTCATTAAAACGTTGCCTCGCCTTCCGCGTTGGGTTTCCAGGTATGGATAAGTTTGTCCAGTGCGGCCTGCCAGTTGCGCTGAAGAAAGCTTTTCCGTGCTTCAGGACGTTGCCCTGTCTGTAGAACAATCGTCTCATGTAACGGCAGTTTGCTCTGAATAAAATACTCATTGCGAGTGTGTAACCGCTGCAGGAGCCTGAGGTCGGGAATGCGTGCAGATTTACCTTCGACGCCACGGTTACAGCACCGGCAGGCCAGCACTAAGTTCCATACGCCGTTAATATTGCTCACTTCATGGCGGGCAGCCCAGGGAATAAAGTGGTCGACGTCCGCTACTTCTGCATCTCCCGGTACCAGACTGATGGGTTTAAAGCAGTAAAAACACCGTCCTTTCTGGTAACCATTCAGGCTGTCGCGACAGCTGGTGATGTCTACGCGACGCGCATTCACCCTCGTGAACAGTAGCTGATTATCTTCGTCGAACTCCACGCCCACAAGATTACGCGAGATCCCCATAGACCAGGCCTGTTCTACCAGGTTCCAGCGGGCATTGGTTTCAAAGGCGAGGTTTTTATACTGCAGGCGTTCGCCCAGTAAATAGAAGTTATCCGTCAGGCGGATCCCGTTGTTGGTTTTGCGCTCATCAAGGAAAAAACGTTTATCGATCTCGCCCTGGTTCACGTAATGAAAGGCATCAATCACGTTGTTAAAGCCAAGGCGCACCGTCGCTTCAATAAGCTGGGCGTGGGTGATTTCACCTCTGTTGAACTTCAGACAGGTTTCCAGAAATTGGCTGCTGCGGGAGGTGATCTGTTTTGGCGCATGTTTCAGGTGCTCGCAAAGATAGCGGCTGAACGGTACGGCAAGCTGGTCGAGCGTTATCAAATCGCTGCCCGTCTTATCCACTTCATACAACGCTGACGCCAGCGCAAATTTGTAAGATGCGACGTTCCTTCCAAAGAGGATCACACCACGCCAGTAGTTCTCAAGCGTCGGATCGGCCTGATAAAATTCCATCGATGAAGTCCTGTTACGGTTGGCTGGGCAGGGCGTTACTAAAGCCTGTAACAGGATCACATAACAAAATCAGGGTGATGTAAATCGTTAATCTATAGGTTTGATGAATTTTTGTGGGATCTGATAAGAAGGGCTGGATGCGATGAATTTGTCGTCTAAGGTACTTTAGCGAATGAATAGATTTCTGGATGAGGAAAATAAGACTGATTTTCAAGCCAGCGATTTACCAGTATCCCCCAAACCCATTTCCTGAATCTCCCTCATATTTCCCAATTTTACCTGTCGCAAAACCGCTGTATTTATATTCAGTTCTGTATAATAGGCAGCAGTAATTACGCTAGTCGGAAAAACGCCTCTTCATGGGGATGTCCTCATGTGGCTTATGAAGACATTACTAACATCAGGGCGCAGGTCACTCTGCCAGCGGTTCGGTCTCGCCCCTGAGGGTAAATGGTCAACTTGATAAACTTCGCTTCCTGACACACCTCTGATGTTATCGCCTAACAGCCTTACACGTTGTCTTACCACCAGCGGGCTATTGTCTGAAAATCAGAGGTCTCTCGGAAGAAAACCTTCTTATGTCCGATTGCGTAGGAGTACGATAAGCCAATAAATCATTATAGATAAAAGGGTTATCTATGGCTCTACATGGAAAGTTCGTAATTAATGATGCGTACTACTCCCCGTTATCGTTTCCTGGTATAGGCACGTTTTTAGCTTTCTCTGGTAATGGTGCTTACCGTAATCGTGGGGCATGTGGAATGATCCCCAAAGAGGGGCCAGTACCAGCGGGTAAATACTGGATTGTTGACCGCCCTCAAGGTGGACTCAAGTCACAGCTAAACACAGTGGGAAGAGACATTTATAATCACTTCGCCAATGGTGCAACATTCAAACATTCTGAATGGTTCGCATTATGGCGTGATGATTGGGGGATCGACGATTACACTTGGATTGAGAGCGTTCAGCGTGGCAATTTCCGTTTGCATCCAGGTGTACTATCAGAAGGTTGTATCACTCTCCCACATGATTCTGATTTTGCCATGTTGCGTAATGCTCTGTTGAGAAGCCAGAGAATAGATGTTCCTTGCATGAGGAAGCTACAGGCATACGGCACGATTGAGGTGATCTCCAATGGCAAAACATGCCCTTAGTTTATTCATCAAGATAGTGCTGTTCGCAGTTGTTATGCTGATCGTTGCTGAAATGGTTCCGTATGATGGATTAGTTAATTCTATTACGGGGCTTTTTGATTTCCAGAGCGCCGACAAGTTTACCCGCTTCATTTTGGGTGAACCTGATTCAGAAGTTTGGGAATCGTTAGACGGCTACTTTAGCATCTTAATCAATACATTAATCAGCGTACCTGTCATGAGCGCCATTACCACGGCGTACAGTGGCGCGACACACAAAGTTAGTCCAGCAGGCATCCCCAGAGAGTGGTTCAGTTCCACATTGCGACGGTTAGCTAAAATCTTCGGGTTTACCTTCCTGTTTTGGGCGTTGTTTCGCTTGCTGCCTTATCAGTCTTTATTCCCGGATCAAACGTATTCAAATTTCACAATGGCGGCGATTGTGGGCTTTCAGTTGCTCTTAACGATTGTTTGCTACTGGTTCATCACGAAGAAAATCACAACTAAAAGGAGTTTGTAAAATGCCTATTCCGGCTTACATGTGGCTTAAGGACGATGGCGGCGCAGACATTAAAGGAGCTGTAGACGTTCAGGATCGTGAGGGGAGTATAGAGATTGTTGGCTTTAGTCATGGTCTGAACATTCCAGTAGACAGTGCCAACGGGAAGATTACTGGCAAGCGTTCACATTCTCCGATGATGATTGAAAAGGAGTTTGATAGCTCCAGCCCGTACCTATACAAAGCCGTTGCCACCGGTCAAACGTTGAAAAGTGCGGAGATTCGCTGGTATCGCATTAACCATGCAGGACAAGAAGAGTGCTACTTCGTCATGACCATTGAGGGTGTGAAAGTGACGGGCATTAACCCAGGGATGCCAAACGCTAAAATGGCAGGAAACTCGCAGATCAACCACATGGAATCTGTTTCCCTGATGTATGACAAAATCACCTGGCGTTATGTTGATGGTAATGTCCAGTATACGGACGATTGGAACGTAAGAGCGTAACAAATAGAAAGGAGGCATTGAGTGCCGCCTCTTTATTAACGCTTATCCTCTCAAAGGAGCCTGTCCGTAATGCTGTGTAACTGCCATTGTATTAAAGGTGATCGCTCAGTCAGTCATCGAACTTGATAATAAAACGACGCATTGCCAGCCCGCAGATCGACGAATGGTTGCTCTGAGGTCCATGCGGGCGCTCACCTTATATTCTGATAGTCATCGCTGCGTAATTTCCCTGACCCAACCCTTTTCCTGAATCCCCCTCGCAAAATTCAAATTTACCCCACCCAAAGCCGCTGTATTTATATTCAGTCCTGTATAATGAGCTTCGGAAATTATGCCGAACGGCAAAGGATATATTGAAGAATATTTAACGAGGAATTCGCGATATGAAGGTGCTGCAACACCCCCATACCGCTAACCACAACCAACTAGACAGGAGTTGAAAATGGCTGCGACGAATTTTAAGCCAGAGTTTACCGTTTGCAAAACAGAATCAGACGCTTTCACCGGCATGATTGAAAACCGCGAGCTGGTACGCAAAAACAGCGCCCGCCGTCTTCACGGCAACCCGCCTAACGCGGCGCCCGTCCATCCCCGCGCGGAAACGCCGCAGGACAGCGCCGCCTGCTGCGAACTGTATGCGCGTATAGACATGAAATACCTTCTTCTGGGCGGTGACTGGCTAACCCGTGCAGGCTTTATCAACGGCATGCCCGTGAAAATCCGCGCCATGAAAGACTGCATTGTGATTACGCCGCAGCATACAAGAGAATTATGGGGATGCCTGGAAGGAATGAGTGTGGTGAATATCAATAAACAGAAAGTCGCACAGTGGCTGAAGACCTTTCCGGGAGCGCTGAATGATACCGGTGATATACCGATTATTAAGCGTGGAACAGGGCAGGCGATATTGGAGTAACTGTGCTTCCCATCCAATGTAATCCGTGAAGCAATAAAACGGGCATGTCATCCCATGCCCGTTGTAAGTAAAAATCACTCGTGCTTTACCTGCTCTTTCACAGCCTTAACCAGCACAGCGTGAAGTTCGCCGACGGTTAAATCGCGTATCACAGGTTCGGGTATGCCACGCACCCAGCGGATAAATCGACAGATGCCAAAAAAGTCTATACCTTCACCCGTAAACAGATACTCGTTCTCAGCAAGAGAGAACGTTTTCATATAGCCATCTTCTTCCGTGGCAAGCTGAACGCCAAACCCTTTTTCGCAGTCTTCAAGTAGGTCTTCGCCGTCCATACCGCAAATATGCAAATCGGCCTCAATCCAGGTGTTTCTATCAATAGGTTTACGATGTATCCCAGAGGACTCACGTACGACCTCAATAACTTGTGCGAGAGTAGGTTCCATTTAAAAATATTCCGTATTCGTTAGTTTCAATTGGCTATCCGGAACTTAACAGTCACCCGCTATTCGATAAGGCGTGAAGTAGGGTACGGGTCCAGAAAGCGTGATTATCTTTGCTATGGTTTGAAACCGGGTTTACCATTTTCCCTACGCCACTCCTTTACTTCCTGGACTACGCCTTCGGGACTGTCTTCTCTGCCTTCTCTTGGATAGTAAATAAGATCAGAACCATCAGGGTGCTGCGTCAATCGTTTGAATTCGAGAATGTTTTTTATATCTTCAGCTTCAGTGGTATCAGATACATAAAAATATTTTCTTACAAATTCCAAAAATAGTTCTTCTGTGTAATCTTCAATTTTATCCATTTTTTTCATCTTAGATGAGATCTTTTAGTATGCCCTATACGATTATCGGGCAATGCCTCTCACCAATTATCCCTATAGTCGAAAGAAACCTGATAGTCATAAATAGTGGGGGTTGTTTTATGTACGAAGTGGGGCTGAAGAATTGGTATCCATTCGGCTTCAACATCAAAAAAACCATTATTCACATTGTTCTTAGTCGGTATATGAAGACCTTTGGTCATGATCTCCGCATTATCGCCGAAATCGTTCGAAAATTCTGTACCTTCACCTAGTTCAGTCCTCATATCATACCATTGCAATCTAATCTTCAAACCCATGGCAGCCCTCTTTTTTAAATTATTGTTTCTAAAGTTAGGTTAAATTTCCCCTCCAGAAAGTTGAAAGGTTAAATCATTAGAATAAAATGTTCTTCCAAGAAGGCGTTCTAAAAGATGTGCCTGATGCTCATTGATATTATAGACGCCGATACCATACGAAAAATCGCTTCTATCTTCTGCATTCATTCCCATAATCATACATAGATCATTGAGGTATTGATGAGGTATATCGATTTCGAAAAGCAAATTTTCATCTGTTTTACTGTATGCATCAATTGTGTAAACGATCATTATTTTTCTACCTTTCTGGTTGGGTCTGCTGGTTTAGTTTGCTTACCCGTAGTGGGATCAAACTCACCGAGGTGACTGCGTCCTGAACGATCATAGATCTCAACTGTACCGTGCTGAGAGTCCCATTCGTAAATTTTACCTTTTGAATCCTTCCAACGGGTACGCAGTTTTCCTCCCCCTTTAATTGGTGTTTTCGCTTGCACCTTCTTAGCATCAGGAAATGCAGACAAAGGAGGATTTCCTTTAGGAGGTGAATGGTATTTGTGATCTGAATTAATATAAACATAAATCGGCGGCACCCCGCCCACCGGCAGAATCAGAATATAATCCGCAAATGTCCTCTCTTCCGGTGTCGGGCTGGTCGTCACACCAATCCCCGTATCCTCCGGCAGCGGGTCAACCACAACCGGGTTCGGTATCCGTACCGGGTTGTGATTGCCCGTATCCCACGGCTTACTGTCTCCGGTGCGGTCCGGTGTCCAGATGAGGGTGATACCGGGGTCTTCTTCGGTGGTAAAGGTGTACGCCTGGCGTTGGCTATCCCACTCCATCCTGCGAACGCGCACGCTGTCTTTGCCGGGCGGCGTATGCCAGCCTCGCGGTGTCGGGTTGCCGCTGGCGTCGTTCTCCCAGGTGAAGCGAACGCGGGTAGGGGATTCCCGCATCTGCTCGGCGCGCATCCTGTCGATAAAATCCTGTTCGCCGTCGTTCAGCTTGCCGGGATACATCCCTATCAGCAGCCCTGCGACAGGTGCACCAAGGCCTCCCGTGGCTATCTCGCCAAGTGCAGCGCAGCGCACGGCCCATGTGCCGGAAATGACAGTACGCCCGCTAACCAGTACGAGTTCGCTGGCATCGGCTGTCGCGTTCCGCGCGGTCCAGGCCCTTTCTTCGGCTGCAACGGCAGCCTGATAGTCCATCTCCTCGTGATGCCCGTTCCACCAACGATAAAGTGCGCTGCGTTGCTTCGGCTTTGGGATCGCCTTACGCTTTGCCACCTGAGCGTGCTGCGCGGCGTCGTTGGGCATGGCCTGGTAAAATGCCATCTCGGCGAAGTTGGTGTGGGGCTCACTTCCGGTGCCTGCATCGTTACAGCCTTCTCCACGCAGGCAAGATTTCGCAAAGACCCGGTTGCGATCGCGTACTTCTGCTTGTCGCTGCGCTTCGGCCTGCTCCTCTTTTCTGCGCGCAGCGAGCATGGCCTGATGCTTTTCCTGTGCGATCTGTTCAGGAGAGGGACCGGATCCGAGCCACTCTCCCGATGGGGCGATCACGCGGTTGGTTCCGCGAGGGCATCCACAAATGACGACAGAACCATCGACGGCTGAGGCTTGCCCCATCCAGTTGACGCGTGGCTCACCGTTGGCAATCACGCCCTGTTTGCCGCATTTAGGGCATGCCGTGGTTTTATCGCCAACACGAACGATGCCGCGACCGTGCTCGGTGCAGTTGGGCAGAGTTGTGCAGCATATTGCGCCGGTGGTTGTTCTGTCGCCGTGCAGCGCCTGACCGCGTCCATGGTTATCGGAACGGTAGCCCATGTCCTATTCTCCGGGCCAGGTTAAGAAGTCCTCATGAGGTGGAATACCTTCGCGGGTGACCAGATAAGTACTGCCGAGCGGTGTGCTGATAATCTCGTCATCGTTATCAAGCAGGCTGCCAACCAGCGCAACGCCCTGACGTCTCCAGGAAAACGCTTCGCCAGCTGAGGTCATAATCGTGGCGAGCGTTCCATCCGGATAGGCCACACAGTCGCCTTCGACAATCACGCTGGTGTAACTCCCATCGTCCATGAGCATTGTGGCTTCACGATCGACGGGAAGAACAACGCCGCCCAGTCGGGTCTGGCTGCCAGCCGTGGCGATCCGCCAGATGGCGGTGACGGGATGTTGTCGATGAAAGGCTTTCTGTTCGGCAATGATGGCGCGCGCGTCCTCGGGCATGGCGGCCAGTTCTTCATCGGAAAACGGTGAACGATCTATTTCCGCTTTTAACTCAGCGGTAAATTCATTGGTATAAAGCTGCATGACAATTCCTTGTAGGGGCAGAAGAGTAAATGCAGCAATGCTAGGTTTTAGACTGTATGGCGAATATACATAAAGTGGGTAATAAGTCGGGCTAAAATCCGAAATAAATATCCAGATTGATATCGGTCATATTCTAATCCAGGGGCTGTAATGGTTCCTGTTAATTAAAAATGTAATACTCTCTGAGTTTCCGATAAATAATATTATGCAGCGCATGTAATATTTGAATACATACGCTGCATGACGTTATTTCAAAACACCGGCACCCCCAGCCCAACCTTCACCTCCCTCAACGTCCCCTGCGTCACCCCCTGCGCCCGTTCGGTCCCGCGCTTCAGCATCGCCATCAGTTCCCCCTTATCCCGCATATACATCGCCCTGCGCTCCCGCATCGGCGCAATCAGCTCCTGCAGGCACCCCTCCAGCTCGTTCTTACAAACCCGGTCACCCAGCCCGCCCGCCTGATAGTGCGCCTTCATCGCCGACACTTTCTCCTTGTCCGGATGAAACGCGTCGAGGTACGTAAACACCACGTTCCCCTCAATCTGCCCCGGGTCGCTCACCTTCAGGTGGTTCGGGTCGGTGTACATGGCGCTGACCGCACGGTGGATCGTCTCTTCGCTGGCTGAAAGGTGCAGCGTGTTGCCCAGCGATTTCGACATCTTGGCGCTGCCGTCGATGCCGGGCAGGCGGCTGGTGTCGCTCAGTATCGCCTTGCAGTGGCGCAGCACCGGGGCGGGCAGCAGGCTGTTCATCTTGTGCACAATCTCGTTGGTCTGCTCAATCATCGGCAGTTGGTCGTCGCCGACGGGCACGCACTCGGCCTTGAACGCGGTGATGTCCGCCGCCTGGCTGATGGGGTAGGCCATAAACCCGACCGGCAGCGAGCGGGCGAAGCCTTTCTGCGCAATCTCGTTCTTCACCGTCGGGTTACGCTCCACGCGGGCGACGGTGACGATGTTCATATACAGCATCGTCAGCTCGGCGAGGGCGGGCAAGGCGGATTGCAGGCAGATCGTGGTCAGGTTCGGGTCGATGCCGGCAGCGAGGTAGTCGGCCAGCACTTCGGGGATGTTGTCGCGAATTTTTTGCGGGTTGCTGCCGTTGTCGGTCAGCCCCTGCAGGTCGGCAATCAGCACAAACTGGTTGTGCGTGTGCTGGAGCGCCACGCGCTGGCGCAGCGATCCGACGAAGTGGCCGAGGTGCAGCGGGCCGGTTGGGCGGTCGCCGGTGAGGATGGTGGGTGCGTTCATAAAGACTCCTTAATGTGCAGTTGCCGAAAGGGGTCTTAGAAAAGTGAAAGCCGCCTTTCGGCGGCTATCTGAAAATGGGAAAAACTACTCCGTGCCGCCTTTAAGAAGGCAGCCACCAGCGGTTTACGGTGAGGACGGCGTGGTTTATGTTCATCTCTTTACCGTACCACGTCCGGCGCGAAAAACAAAAGGGCACGTCATGCTGCAATCTCTCAACCACCTGACCCTCGCGGTCAGCGACCTGCAAAAAAGCGTCACCTTCTGGCACGAACTGCTTGGTCTGACGCTGCACGCCCGCTGGAATACCGGGGCCTATCTTACCTGCGGCGATCTGTGGCTCTGCCTGTCGTACGACGAGGCGCGCCGGTACGTGCCGCCGCAGGAGAGCGACTATACCCACTACGCGTTTACCGTGGCGGAAGCGGATTTTGAACCGTTCTCGCAAAGGCTTGAGCAGGCTGGCGTCACCGTCTGGAAGCAGAACAAAAGCGAGGGGGCGTCGTTCTATTTTCTCGACCCGGACGGGCACAAGCTGGAGCTGCACGTGGGCAGCCTCGCCGCGCGTCTGGCGGCGTGTCGCGAGAAGCCCTACGCGGGCATGGTGTTTACCTCAGACGAGGCTTGAGGCGCGCACCTTCAGCCTGCCCGCCAGCGTCACGTGCGTGGCGGCATCTTCCTGATTGCACAGGTACTCAACCGCCAGCCGCCCCAGCTCGCTGTAGGGCAGCTGGATACTGGTCAGCGGCGGGGTGAGCTGTTCGGAGATCTTCTGGTCGTCGTAGCCCGCCAGCAGCATGTCCTGCGGGATGCGCACGCCGTTCACCGCCAGCGCCTGATAGCAGCCAATCGCCAGCCAGTCGCTGGCGCAGAAGATGGCGTCCGGGCGCTCGGCCAGTTCCAGCAGGGAGGTGGTGGCGGTAAAGGACTCGCTGAACTGCCAGTTGGTCTGGCGCACCAGGTCGTCGTCGCACGCGAGTCCAGCCTGCTGGAGCGCGGCCTGGTAGCCCGCCAGACGCTGGCGGGAGGCCTCCATCCAGCTCTCCCCGGTGATGTGGGCGATGCGCGTCGCCCCGCAGGCGATGAGGTGTTTAGTCACCTGGAAAGCGTTGGCGTAGTCGTCCGGGATAAACGACGGCAGCAGCGGCGAGCCGGGGTCGCGCTGGTTGAGCAGCACCAGCGGGATGCGGGTGCAGTCCTGGAATGCCGTCATGTCCACCAGCGTGGTGACCGGGGAGGCGAGAATAATCCCGATGCAGTTGCGCTTCTCCAGCTGGCGGATGATGTTAAGCGCCAGCTCGATGTCGTCGCCGTAGTCGTAGACGGTGAGCAGGGTCTCGTTGCGCCACGCCGCTTCCCGCGCCTGGCTGATGGCGTCGATAAACGGGTCGAAGCTCTGCATGGAGCTCACCAGCAGGGCAATTTCTTCCTGGTTGCGCGGGGCGTGAACGGCGGGGAGGCGGTCGTAGCCGAGCTCGGTGGCGACGCTAATCACCCGCTGGCGGGTCTCGTCGCTGAGCTTGATGTTGCGGGACTGGTTAAGCACCAGCGATACCGTCGCCTGCGACACCCCTGCCGCTCGCGCAATATCGTTCATCGTCACTTTCGTTTTTCGCTTCATCCGTCCTCTCCCTTTCGCGATTTCGCATCATACCCTAACCGCAAGCTTTAGCGCCGTCGATCACGTTTCTCGTTCATCGAAGCGTGAACTTTGTGAGGGGCATCGCTTTTCTAAACGCCGTAATTTGCGCATTTATCCCGCAGCTAATATTTATTAGCTAAACATTATCAGTAAGAGGATGCGTAATGAAAGAGCAGTGGAGCAGGGAGCAGGCACAGGCGTGGTATGAACAAAAAGGCTGGCTGTGCGGGTTTAACTATTTGCCGTCAACGGCGGTGAACTGGACCGATATCTGGCAGGCAGAGACCTTCGATGCCGCAACCATTGACCGCGAGCTGGGCTGGGCGGCGGAGGCGGGCTACAACACCCTGCGCATCAACCTGCCGTTTATCGTCTGGGAGCATGACCGCGACGGGCTGATGGCGCGTATCGACCGCTTTTTGACGATTGCCGACGACCACGGGTTCAGCACCATGCTGACCCTGATGGACGACTGCGGCTTCTCCGGTGACGAGCCGTACCTCGGCCCGCAAAAGCCGCCAGTGCCGGGCAAGCACAACAGCCAGGCGGCGGCGAGCCCCGGTCGCGACAAGGTGTGCGATCCGGACTGCTGGGCAGACATTGAACGCTATATCCGCGACGTTGTCCGCCAGTTCCGCGACGATAAGCGCGTGCTGCTGTGGGATCTCTATAACGAGCCGGGCAACCGCGGCATCTTCGCGACCGGTACGGAAGAGGTGCTGTACGACGCGAAGCTGGAGACCTGCGCGCACGAACTGATGAAGCTGGCGTTCCAGTGGGTACGTGAAGAAGACCCGACCCAGCCGCTCACCGTCTGCGCGTGGCGTCTGCCGCCGGAAGAGGAGGACGAGACGTTCTATCAGCATCCGCTGGACCAGACCGCGCTGGCGCTCTCGGACGTGGTGAGCTATCACGCCTACACCAACACCGGGCGGATGACGGCGATTATTCAGCAGCTTCAGGCGCTGGGCCGCCCAATCTTCTGTACCGAATGGCTGGCGCGTCACGTGGGCGGCACCATCGAAGAGCAGCTGCCGCTGATGTACATGGCGAAGGTCGCGCCGTATCAGTGGGGGCTGGTGCGCGGCAAGACCCAGACGTGGCTGCCGTGGCCGGTGGTGATGAAAGAGTCCACGGACTACTGCCGCCTCTGGTTCCACGACGTATTTGAGGAGAACGGCATCCCGTTCTCACGCGCTGAAATCGCGCTGATGAAGAAACTGCGCAAAATCGCCCCTAATCCGCAGGGCTAATAATAACGACCCGGCGGTCAGCCGCCGGGCAACCAGGTACGCACTATGGCAATGACAATGAAAATACCGTCTCGCGAGTTGTGGTCTTACTTTGGCTATGGTTTAGGTCAGTGTTTTAGCTTTGGTTTAGTGGGTTCGTTTATTAACTATTTTTACACCGACGTGCTGGGGATCTCGGCGCTGGCGGCGAGCACCATCTTCCTGATTGCCCGCGCGTGGGACGCGGTTCACGATCCGCTGTTTGCCAGCATTATGGACACCATTAACAGCCGGTTCGGCAAGTTTCGCCACTTTTTGCTGATCGCCCCGCTGCTGATCACCGGCGTCACGCTACTGTCGTTCTATAAAATTGAAGCGGACATGACCACCAAAATCCTCTACGCCGGGGTGACCTACATCCTGTGGGGAACGCTGTACGCCATCTCCGATATCCCGTTCTGGTCGATGTCGTCGGTGATGACCAACGACTCCGGTCAGCGCACCCGCGCGGTGACGGCGGCGATGCTCGGGGTGAACGCCGGGATTGCCTGCGCCAACATCTTCTTCCCGAAGCTGGCGGCGTTCTTCGCCCAGTACAGCAATGACAAAGGCTACTTTATGGCGGCGCTGGTGATGATGCTGGTGGGCCTGCCGCTGATGCTCAACGGCTTTATGCAGATCAAAGAGCGCGTGCCGCCGAGCCCGGAAAAGGTGACGATGCGCGACACCTTCCACAACCTGCGCCAGAACAAGCCGCTGTTTATCGTCCTGCTGTCGTTCTTTTTCTGCGTGTTCCACAACGTGGCGGGCGGGCTGTATATCTACTTCTTTATCAATAATCTGGGCGACGGCAGCCTGCAGATGGCGATTGGCGTGATGGGGATTGTGGCGGCGGTGCTGTGCCTGGTGGCCCCGATGCTGACGCGCCGGATGCAGAAGCGGAAGCTGTTTATGATCCTCTGCGGGCTGGACGTGGCGGTGCGCGTGGTGATGTGGTTTGTCGGGTATCAGCAGGTGACGATGCTGTTTATTCTGCTCGGCCTGAGCACGCTGTTCGTGATGATGACCAACATCCTCACCTCGTCGATGATTGCCGACACCATCGAGTACGCGGAGTACCACACGAACAAGCGCTGCGCGGCGATCACCTTCTCCGGGCAGACCTTTACCGGCAAGATGTCGGTGGCGGTGGGCGGCGGGCTTATTGGCGTGTTTCTGACGATGATCGGCTACGTGCCGCAGGCGCAAATCCAGAGCGAAGGCGTGCTGTCGGGGCTGTTCTTTGGGATTTGCCTGCTGCCGGCGATTGGGTCGCTGATCCGCATGGGCTTTATGTCGCGCTTTACCTTTACCGAGGAGAAGCATGCGGAAGTGTGTCGGCTGCTGGCGGAGCGCAGGCGGGGGAGCGAGCAGAATGGCATCGGGGATGAGGCGTTGACCCGCCCGGTATCGGTCAATTAATCGCTTCAGACGCCTGCTTTGCAGGCGTCTGCTTCTAATTCCGCAGCTTCAGGGACTCGGGGAGGTGGAGTATCGAGCTCTGAATACTGGTTCCGATGGTAAAAGGGACGATCCACAAACGTAGCGCATGGCTGTCCGGCTTATGAAGTTCGAAGGGATGGGGAAGCGCATCGCTAAAACCGTCATGCTGCGGGTAGATCAGGATCATATCGCCGCGGCTATCGAGATATTTCGTTCCGTAGGCCAGCATCTGGTAAAGATCGCTTTGCGAAATGTTAAAGCCAGGTTTATGAGGCTTAATCTTTTTCCATTTCGTATCGCAAATAATTGAAGAATGTTTCGACGTGTCATACGGGCGAAGCCAGATATCCGGCTTGAGTCTAAACATATACCTGGTGTGATAGCGAGCCAGAGTGTGTGTTTTTGCTTGGGTATCAATTTGGTAACGTTGATGATGATGATGCCTCATCCACGCCGCAACAAAGGATTCAAATACCGCTTCCATTGGAAAGAGCAGCGATATGGCATCAGCATGACCCTGCATACAAAGTGGTGACTCCCCGTGTAGGATCAATTTGGCCCACTCCAGCGCCTGTTCATAGTGATGCATATGCCTGTCGAGGCGAACCAGATCGAACGCGTGAGCGGTATCAACAACGGGAGGAATACCTTCGAAGGCCGACTGCAAGGGGCGAAGCTGCTGGATGAGCTGAGGGTTGCGGGTCAGGCGCGAAACCGTATCGATGGCCGTTTTGAGAATGCGGTTCTCCGGTCGGTCAACACTGTACTCGTCATACTCCACCTGAAAGCGATCCCGGCGAACGCTATTTGTCGACAGTTGTGCTGAAACCCGCAGTTTTCCCTTCATCCACGGTAGATTCTCCTGCTGGCGAAGGTAGTCACGCTTAAGACCCTGCTGCAGGACCGCCTGGACGCTCTGGATAAATTGATGAATAAAGATATCCATCAGCGGCATGCGCGAAGTTTTGATACTGGCGGAGGTTGTGGCGATGTGCCGGAAGGTTTTCAGCGTGCGCAGCATCATCATCAGCTGTTCGCGGGCGTTATCATGGCCTGTCTTTGGCAGCACCTCGATAAACCCCCCTCCCGGCAGCGCAATGACGCCGACATAGTTTTTCACCTGCAGCACCTTAACGCGCCCGGCCGTTTTCAGCGTCAGCAGGCGCTGATCGTATTCCGCATCATCCTTCAGGCAGCATTGCTCCAGCCACGCAAAACAGGCCGGCGGGAGTTCCGTTGCGTCCTTAACCCGGCCGCTGTCCTCTTCGCTAACCAGATAACCGTACTCAAAGATGGACCACTGCTGCCGCCTGGTCATTCATCGTTCTCCGGGCCTCGCGCACCTGCATCGTAAATCTGACGCCAGGCGATGGCGTTATTCCAGACCGGATCCTCTTCGCTGGCAAGGTGATAGCGCTCTCCCTCTTCCTGCAGATCGTCCGATGCATCCGTTCCAAACAGCCGCTGAATATTTCCCTCATTTTTGATTGAACGGATAAAGCACAGGGCGGGATCGTGCTTCTGGTTATCTCCGAGGACCAGACGAATTTTCTGCCAGTCGTTGTAAAAGTACTCTTCCAGCAGCGGCAGCACTTTATTTTTCATCACCCGCTGCAGACGGGCGAAAGCAATGTCATCGTCCTCCGTCTCAATTACCGATATGAAAAAAGCGTGCCCGAGCGTGTGCTCGCTATCGTACAGCGCCTCAATGCGTTCATTGAGCATCTGCAGTAGCCGTTTGAGATCGATACCTTTGATGACGTGGCCTTCCAGAATGGAGGCTTTCGGCAGCATGGCCTTAAACTCGAAGCGGCGGCGCAGGGCGGTGTCCAGAGCGGTCAGTGAACGGTCCGCGGTATTCATGGTGCCTACCAGGAACAGGTTGTTTGGCACGCTGAATTTTTCGCCCGAATAGGGTAGCGTCACGCTCAGGGCCTCGGGTTCACCCATGCGCTTGGATTTCTCAATTAAGGTGATGAGTTCTCCGAAAATTTTGGAGATATTGCCACGGTTAATCTCGTCAACGATCAGCACGTAGTTCTGGCGTTTTGCTGGCGCATTTATTTCCGGCGTGACGGGAAGATTGTAGTTTTTGTGAAGATAGGTGAGGATCCCCCGGACATACGACTCGTTGTGGATATCAATGCCGTTGTTCTGATACCAGGCTTTGATGTCCTTCACATAGGCGTTGTATCCATTACCCAGATCCTCTTTTTGGCTGTTAAAAGGGAAGATGCCGAAGTTAGTTTCACTTTTATAGGTGACTCCGAACGGTTTTCCTGACGTCGTTTTGAGCGTAGCGCCTTCGCTGTTCAGTAGCTCTTTCTGAAACCGGAATAGCGCCTCGTTCAGCGCCAGCTGTTCCCCTGCGTGGCCAAACGCCGCATCCTCGCAGATTTGTTTAAAGACGCCGGATTTAATGTCATAGCGGACGTTTCCGTCACGGGTGGTATCCGCACGCAGCCCTTCAATAAACTCTTCATAACCAAAGCTCTGATGGAAGGTTACAAAGCGGATCCGCTGCTCTGAGACCAGACGGTCATAAAGCGCTTTAAGAGCGTTTCGATAATCACTGCCCTGAAGGCCATCCAGCAGGCGGGAATATTCAGCAGGTTCACAGGCGCGGACGGCATGCTCAACGGTGGAATAGGTTTTACCCGTACCCGGAGGGCCATAGAAGATGACGTTCAGTGGCACATCCGCCACGCTCTCGTCCGTTTCCTGATCGTCGTCTTCGTCCCAGGATTCACTGCCTACAAGGCCAATGTCACTCTTATCTTTGATGAAATGCGTATAGAGATGCCACAGCGACATATTGAGTTCGACAGGATCGACATGGTCGCCCAGCTCGCGGTTCAGAGCCGCCTTAAGCTCCAGGTTTTTTTCAAACCACTTTCCTTTCCCGGAGAGTTCAAGACCGAAGCGGTTATTACAGTAGTTGTAAATGCGGGAAAACATTTTGGTATTGACCACGTTCGAAACCCGCTCAGGGTACAGCGTGGCAAAAGCCCGATGGCACAACGCCCAGTACTGTTTCTTGAGAACAGATTTGGCCTTAAGCGCCTGTAGTTTGTTTATCACCTTTTCATACACTGCCGGTGTGCAGCCCTGAGCAATCAGGGTTGTGATTTCCCGCAGGTGAATTTGTGCCGCATTGTATTCATTTTGAGACATTCCGCCCTGTTTGATGCTGGCGACACCGTTGGAGCGTTCATACCAAAGCGCCTTGATAAGGCTTTGATCGCGAAACTCTGGCCACTCTGCCTCTACACGTTCAACCATCTGGTGATAGGCAGGCCCCCATGTAGGGCTGTATCGGCTGTTGTTACTGATATGCTCATTAAAGAAGGGGGCTAACGCGGTGCGCTCCTGAACCATCACAAACTCCGGAAGTCGGGAAAAGGCGGTAAAGGTCAGTATCTTATAGGATTAATCTGAAAGGCGTCACTGCCTGTTCAGGTGGGTTGAGGTGAAAAGGGGCTGATGCACGTAGGCGTCAGCCCTCAGACTTACAGCGACTTCACAAACGCCAGCAGATCTTCGTTGAGCTGATCCTGGTGGGTCAGAGCGAAGCCGTGCGGGGCGTTGTCGTACACCTTCAGCGTGGCGTTTTTGATCATCTCCGCCGCCAACTTGCCGGTGCTTTCAAACGGCACGATCTGGTCGTTGCTGCCGTGGATCACCAGCGTCGGCACGTCGATTTTCGCCATATCCGGGCGGAAGTCGGTTTCGCCGAAGGCGGTCACGCAGTCGATGGTGCCCTTCAGGGAGGCCAGCAGGGCGATGTTCAGCGTCTGCGTCAGAGCACCCGCGGAAACGGTCTGCCCGGCGTTGGTGCCGTAGAACGGAGTGGCGAAATCGCTGATGAACTGGGCGCGATCTTTACGCAGTCCGTCGCGAATGCCGTCGAACACGCTCTGATCCACACCCTGCGGGAAGGAGTCGGATTTGCCGAAGATTGGCGTTACCGCGCCCAGCAGCGCCAGACCGGCCACGCGCGCGCTGCCGTAGTTGTTGATGTAGCGCGTCACGTCGCCGCCGCCCATCGAGAAGCCCACCAGCGTCACGTCCTGGAGGTCCAGGGTGACGATCAGGTCGTTAATGTCGGACGCAAAGGTATCGTAGTCGTAGCCGTTCCACGGCTGATCCGAGCGGCCAAAGCCGCGACGGTCAAAGGCGATGGCGCGGAAGCCGCGTTCGGCCAGGTAGTTCAGCTGGCTGTCCCACATGTCGCCGTCCAGCGGCCAGCCGTGGCTGAAGAGAACCGGTTTGCCCGCGCCGCCTTCTTTGTAGTAAATCTGCGTGCCGTCTTTTGCCTTAAACGTTGCCATAGTGTGTTCCTGTACAGGTGATGGTTAGGGTTATACCGGCGCGACCAGGTAGCGAATAGCCGGTGATGTTGTGCCCTGATGAAAAGCCAGAACGCGGCTTTGCAGCAGGAGGTCATTCATGGTGTGGCGCTCCTGCTGGCGCAGATGCTCAATCCACGAGCCCATCAGGAAAGTCTCGATAAACAGCCCCGGACGTTCGATATCCTCGTACACCGCCCAGCTCATCGCCCCGGCGCGGCGTCGCACCCGGCGCAGCTCGTGTACCGCCTCCAGGAAGGCCTTCGCGTTCTGCGGGTCTATGATGTACTCGTGCGACACCAGCACCGGGCCGCGCTCGTTCGGCAGTTCAATCTCCACGCCGTCCAGCGGCTGGCCGCTCAGGTCGAGGTTTAAATCAGGATCTTTCTCCAGCTTCCAGCGGAACACCGTTGCGCTTGCCAGCACCATCCCCAGCGTGGCGACAACCAGCGAGGTTGGGGTGCCAAACTGAGAGGCGATCTGCCCCCAGATGGCGCTGCCCGTAGTCATCGAGCCGAAGAACACCGTCAGGTAGACCGCCAGCGCGCGGGCCTTCACCCAGCGGGCGGCGCTGCGCTGCGCGCCGAGGTTGAGGGTGGAGAGCACCGCAATCCACGCGAAGCCGGTGAAGAACTCAAACAGGTTGAGCAGCCAGACGTGGCGCACGAACGCCAGCGCCAGCATGGTGAGGGCAAAAACCAGGCTCGCGGCCACCATCAGCCGATCGGCGTTCAGCCGCTGGCGCAGGCGCGGCAGCAGGATCGCCCCGGCAATGGCGCCCAGGCCGATGCACGCCAGCATCACGCCGTAGCCCGCCGGGCCCAAGCCCAGCTCGCGGCGCGCCACCAGCGGCAGCAGTGCCCAGCCCGCGCTACCGAAAACGAAGAAGGCCACGGTGCGCACCAGCACGTTGCGCAGCACCGGCGCGGCGTGCACGTAGCGAATGCCGGAGCGCACCGCGGAGAAGAAGTGCTCCGGAGGCAGGCGCTGCACGGACGGGGCCGGACGCCAGCGCCACAGCACCCACGCCACGCCGACCACGGAAAGCGCGTTCAGGGCAAACACCATCCACGGCCCGGCGAGCGAAAGCAGAAAACCGCCCAGCGCGGGACCAATCGCCCGGCTGATGTTCACCCCGAGCGAGTTCAGCGCCACGGCGGCACCCAGCTCCGGCTTGCTCACAAGATCGGGCACCACGGCCTGGAACGGCGGCGAGCTCATCGCCGCGCCCACGCTCAGCAGGAACGTCGCCACCAGCAGAACGGTAGGGGTGACGTGTCCGGTGAAGGAGAGCACCGTCAGCCCGGCAGCGGCGATGAACACCCACAGCTGGGAGAAGAGCAGGTATTTACGCCGATCGACGATGTCCGCCATCACCCCGGACGGCAGGGCGAAGAGGAACATCGGCAGGCTGCTCGCCGCCTGCACCAGCGCGATATCCAGCGGATCGGCGCTGAGCGTCAGCATGCTCCAGTTGATGCCGACGTCGCTCATCCATGAGCCGACGTTAGAGACCACCGTGGCGATCCACAGCATGCGGAACACCGGTTGGCTCAGCGGCTGCCAGGGCGAAACCGCCCGCGCGGGCGTCGTCTCGACGTGGGCGTCGCGAACGTCGTTAACCTGGGTCATGCGAACCTCTCCGTTGCCTTACGCTGCAGCCGCCACTGGCCCGGCCCGGTGAGGGCGAGAGTGGTGAAGATAATCAGCAGCAGCCAGCCAAACTGCCCTTCGGCAATCGACCAGTTCGGGTGGACCGCCAGCATCGCCACCAGCAGCACGGCGATAATCGGCAGGCACGCCAGGCGGGTGTACACGCCCGCAAGGATCAACAGCGGGCAGATCACCTCGGCGACGATCGCCGGGATCAGGCTCGCGTAAGGCCCGAAGCCGAACGGATCTTCAATGCGCGTCAGCTCTTCGCTGAAGTGCAGCACCTTCGGCAGGCCGTGCACGTAGAGCAGCAGCAGGCTGCCGGTGAGGCGCAGGAAGAACAGCCCCAGATCGACCCGGGGCGGCATAGTAGTGTTTTTCATCAGAATGCAAAGCAGCTGCAGCCCAGCGCCCCCCAGAAAGCGTTATCGTCGGACACCGGCATCTCTGACGTGCGGGCGAAATCATGCTGGTGGCTGTGAACTCCGCACGGGCCGCTGCAGTGGTGAGCCACACTCAAGCCGACGCGAGTAGCCTGCGGCGGCGCGCTGCGGTAGTGGCCCGGCACCTTCACCACCGGGGACCACTCGGGCAGGACCGGGATGGCGGGCGGCGCGAGCGGGCCAAAGCTGCCCGCGGCGTAGACGATGTCGCCGTTCACCACCGTCAGGACGGACTCGATCCCCTTGATCTCCTCTTCCGGCACGCGGAAGTAGTCTTTGCTCAGCACCGCCAGATCGGCAAGCTGGCCGACCTTGATCTGCCCCTTCTGGTTCTGCTCGCTGGAGAACCACGCGCTGCCCTGGGTCCAGAGCATCAGGGCGGTATCGCGATCCAGGCGGGCGCCGTGATCGTACATCTGCATCCCGCCGACGGTGCGGCCGGAGACCAGCCAGTAGAGCGCGGTCCACGGGTTATAGCTCGCCACGCGAGTGGCATCGGTACCTAAGCCCACCGGCACGCCGGTCTCGAGCATCTTCGCCACCGGCGGCGTGTGGCGGGTAGCTTCGATGCCATAGCGCTCGGCAAAGTACTCCCCCTGGAAGGCCATGCGGTGCTGGACGGCAATGCCGCCGCCCAGTGCTTTGATGCGGTCGATGTTGGCCTGGGTAACGGTTTCCGCGTGGTCGAAGAACCAGTGCAGGCCGTTGAACGGAATGTCGCGGTTCACCTTCTCGAACACGTTCAGCATGCGGCTGATGGATTCGTTATAGGTGGCGTGCAGGCGGAACGGCCAGCGGTGCTCCACCAGATGGCGCACCACGCGCTCCAGCTCGTCCTCCATGCCCGGCGCGAGGTCCGGGCGCGGCTCGAGGAAGTCTTCAAAATCGGCGGCGGAGAAGACCAGCATCTCGCCCGCGCCGTTGTGGCGGAAGAAGTCGCTGCCCTGGCCCGGCGTGAGCATGTCGGTCCATTTTTCAAAGTCTTCCAGCTCGTGGCCCGGGCGCTGGGTAAAGAGGTTGTAGGCGATGCGGATGGTCATCTGCTTTTTCTCGTGCAGCTCGGCAATCACCTCGTAATCTTCCGGGTAGTTCTGGAAGCCGCCGCCCGCGTCGATGGCGCTGGTCAGCCCCAGGCGGTTCAGCTCGCGCATAAACTGGCGCGTGGAGTTGACCTGCTGCTCCAGCGGCAGCTTCGGCCCTTTCGCCAGCGTGGCGTAGAGGATCATGGCGTTCGGACGGGCGATCAGCATCCCGGTCGGGTTGCCGTTGGCGTCGCGCTGGATCTCGCCGCCCGGCGGGTTCGGCGTCTCTTTGGTGTAGCCGACCACCTTCAGCGCGGCGCGGTTGAGCAGGGCGCGGTCGTACAGGTGCAGAATGAAGACCGGGGTGTCCGGCGCGGCGTCGTTAATCTCATCCAGCGTCGGCATGCGGCGCTCGGCAAACTGGAACTCGCTCCAGCCACCTACCACGCGCACCCACTGGGGCGACGGCGTGCGCAGGGCCTGTTCTTTCAGCATGCGCAGGGCGTCGGCCAGCGACGGCACGCCTTCCCAGCGCAGCTCGAGGTTGTAGTTCAGCCCGCCGCGGATCAGGTGCAGGTGCGAGTCGTTGAGGCCGGGGATAGCGGTGTGGCCTTTTAAGTCGACCACTTTGGTGCCGTCGCCGTGGTGTTGCATCACCCCGGCGACGGTACCCACTTCCAGAAATTTCCCGTCGCGCACGGCAACGGCTTCCGCGACAGGGTTCTCGCGATCGACGGTGTGAAACTGGCCGTTAACCAGAATGAGATCGGCTTTACCGAGGGTAACCATAATAGCTCCAGACTAAGAGGGGAATGGTCAGGATTATGGGAACCGGTTTCGGCAAAGATCCAGTTATACAATAGGATAGGTATACCAAAGTATAACTATACCTAAGGTTAACTATACGAAGAGATAATTACGCCCAGGCGCGATAAACCGCAGGATGAGGAGGACTTTATCGCCGTGGCGATCGCGGCGATTTCTACCCTTAACCACTGGAAAATGCTATGACCTCTTCAAAGCTCGAAGTGCTGACCCCTGCGAACTGTCAGATCATCTTTATCGATCACCAGCCACAGATGGCGTTTGGCGTGCAGTCTATTGACCGCCAGGTGCTGAAAAACAACACCGTGGCGCTGGCGAAAGCGGCTAAGGTGTTCAACATCCCGACCATCATCACCACCGTTGAGACCGAAAGCTTCTCCGGTAACACCTATCCGGAGCTGCTGGACGTGTTCCCGGGCCAGGACATTCTGGAGCGTACCTCCATGAACTCATGGGACGACCAGAAGGTGCGTGACGCGCTGAAGGCCAACGGCAAGAAGAAGGTGGTGGTTGCCGGTCTGTGGACCGAAGTATGCAACAACAGCTTTGCCCTGTGCGCGATGCTGGAAGGTGACTACGAAATTTATATGGTGGCGGACGCGTCCGGCGGCACCTCCAAAGAAGCCCACGACTTCGCGATGCAGCGCATGATCCAGGCAGGCGTGATCCCGGTGACCTGGCAGCAGGTGATGCTGGAGTGGCAGCGCGACTGGGCGCGTAAAGAAACCTACACCGCGGTGATGGATATCGTGCGCGAACACTCCGGCGCGTACGGCATGGGCGTGGATTACGCCTACACCATGGTGCACAAAGCACCGTCTCGCCAGAAGAGCGAGCACCGCACCTTAGCGCCGGTCCCGGCTCGCTAAGTTCCGCTGGCGGGCTGGTCCCTCATCCGGCTCGCCGCTGCCTTTTTCTCTGGAGTTCACAATGAGTACTGGGCTGATATCCCTTGCCGCAGGCGTGTTGATTGGCCTGATGTATGCCATGCTGAAGGTGCGCTCCCCCGCGCCGCCCGCGCTGGCGCTGATTGGCCTGCTGGGGATGCTGGCGGGTGAACAGGCGACGCGCCATCTGTTATCCCGCGACGGCGCGCCGCCTCCTCAGGTAACGGTTCCGCAGGTGAAATCGCAGACGGGAGCGACGTCATGAGAGCATGGATAATTTCGCTGGTGTGCGGCGTGGTTGCTGGGGTAATTTACGCCCTGCTCGACGTTCATTCCCCGGCACCGCCGGTTGTCGCCCTGCTTGGCCTGTTTGGCATGCTGGTGGGTGAACAGCTCATCCCGGTGGGACGGCGTTTACTGAGTCGCGAACCGTTTACCCTCGCCTGGTTTCGTCACGAATGCGTACCGAAAATCAGCGGCACGGCGCCCCCTGCGCCCGCGAAGGACCCTCGCGACGTTAAATGACTGGTTAGAGGAAAAACAGCATGACGCTGCCGTGGCGCATTGCCATCATTGATGACGAACGTTCCGTCCGCAGCGGGTTGAGTAATCTCCTGGAGTCGGAAGGCTATTCAACCGACACCTTTGATTCGGCAGAGGTGTTTCTCAGCCATCCGCTTGCCCTGTCCGGCGCGGCGCTGGTGATCACCGATATCAAGCTCCGGGGCATGAGCGGCCTGGAGCTGTTTGACAAGCTGCGGCTGCTGGCCGTACCGCCGCCGCCCGTGCTCTTTATCTCCGGTCATGCTGATGAAAATATGCAGCGGTACGCTCTTAGCCTGGGCGCCGCTGCATTTTTGCGTAAACCCATTAACATCGATATTCTGCTGGATCATATACAGCGGGAGCTGGCCCGCCGACGATAAGGATCGCGGATGAACGAACACGAGCAGCCTGCATTCTGGCCCGCCCAGGGGAATCTTCACCAGGGGCGGGTTTTTGTCCTTAAAGAGGATGTGATTTTTACCGTGCTGGCGCAGGAGGGCGGTATCGCCTGGATGCACGCGCGCCATCCCCATTCAGGCGGCTCGTTCATCATTGCCACCGCGGTCAGCGACGAAGAGGAAGAGCGGGCCACCCGGCTGCTGAAAAACGAGTTTGCGCTGCGTGACGTGCTGCATGACAGCTGGGCCATTCGCGCCGTCGCGTCCACCCAGTACCGGGGACGCTTCGCGCTGGTGTACGCCCCGTTTGCCTTTGAGCTGCTGGCGCGGCGCGCGGGCAGGGCGATCTCGGGGATCGCGCGCTTTATCGAGCTGGCGATCCAGATCTGCGCCCCCCTGCGCCAGATGCATCTGCAAAACCTAATCCACGGCGATATCAAGCCCGGCAGCATTTTTATTCATCACGATGACACCTGCCGTCTGGGCAGCTTTGGCCTCTCCTGTAGCCTCTCCGGTGCCTTCTCCCAGACCCGGCTTGCCGTTTCAGGCGGTACGCCCGCCTGGATGTCGCCGGAGCACACCACCCGCACCCGGCGTCCCGTTGACGGCCGCAGCGATCTCTACAGCCTCGGCATGGTGCTGTATGAACTCCTGACCGGACGCCTGCCGTTTGAGTTGGGGGAGGACGATCAAACCAACTGGGCGCACTACCATATTGCCTCGGAGCCGCTGGCCCCGGACGTGATTCGCCCGGACGTGCCGGGAATGCTGTCGACTATCATCCTCAAGCTGCTGGAGAAGCACCCCGATAACCGCTACCAGACGGTCGACGGGCTGATTGCCGACCTCCGCCGCTGCCAGGCGACGCTGACCTGCGAGGGCGAGATCGTCGCCTTTACCCCCGGCCAGCAGGATCGCACCCCGGCGATCCTGCTGGCGGACTCCCTGTTCGCGACGCATCCGCAGGCGAACGACGTCATTGCCGCGTTTGAGCGGGTGGGGCAGAACCGGGTGCCGGAGCTGGTAACGATCGCCGGGCCGTCAGGGATCGGCAAATCCTCAATTATCGCGACGGCGCTCAAAACGCTACAGCAGCGGACGGTGCTGCTGGCGGTGGGCAAAGTCGACCAGTTTTCGCCGTCGCTGCCCTACGGCGCATTAAGCTCCGCGTTCCGCACCCTGACGCTGCACCTGCTGGGGCTGCCGGCAGACGAGGTGGCGAAGTGGAAAATCCGCCTGTCTCGCGCCCTGGAGGGGTACGAGGCGCTGGCCGTGAGTCTGGTGCCCGAGCTGGGCCTGCTGCTCGAGAGCAAGCCGCGCTTCTCGGCGGATACGTTTTCCATTGATGCCCGGGCGCGCTTCAGCCATATGGTGCTGGCGCTGGTGAAAACCTTTGCCTCGCAGGGCTGCCCGCTGGTGCTGGTGCTCGACGATCTCCAGTGGAGCGACGCCGCCAGCCTGCAAACGCTCAACTACCTGCTGGTGAACTGCGGCGCGATCCCGCTGCTGGTGGTGGTCGCTCACCGCGATATCGATGCCTTGTCCGAACCCGCACTGCAACAGCTGCTGGCGAGCCTGCCGGAGGCGGCGCAGCACGCGAGCGCAATTGTCCCGCAGGCGCTTTCCGTGAAAGCGGTGGCGCGCTGGCTGGGGACGGTATTTCGCACCCGCAGTACGGCGACGACCGACCTCGCCACGCTGATCCATCAAAAAACCGGGGGCAACCCGCTCTTTGTACACGAGTTTTTCCGCCGCATTGTTGATGACGGCCTGGTGGTGCACAACAAATATCAGGATAAGTGGCACTACGATCTGCAGGCGATCCGCGCCCGGCACTACACCGAAAACGTCGTGACTCTGGTGCTGGAGCAGCTTGAAGGGCTGCCCGACGAGACGCGCCGCCTGCTGGGCAGCATCGCCTGCCTCGGCGGCACGGGCGAGATGGAAATGATCTGCCGCGTGGTCGGCATGTCGATGGCGGAATTGCGCTATGCGCTGCACCCGGTGGTGATGGCCCAGCTCATCGTGCTGACGGAAAAAAAGTACGCCTTCACCCACGACCGGGTGCAGGAGGCGGCCTTTGCGCTGCTGGATCGGCATGAGAAAAGCCATATTCACCTGACGACCGCCAGCCTGCTGGCCGATGCCGCGCGTCAGGCGGCGGGGAACGAGCTGCTGTTCCGCGCCGTTCACCACGTCACGGCCGCGCTGGACAGCGTCCAGCCCGCGCCGCAGCGTCAGATGTTCCGCGAGCTGAGCCTGCTGGCCGCGCGACGCGCAAAGCGTTCGGGAGATTACCCATCGGCGCTCGGCTATATCCAGACCGCCCGGGCGCTGGGCAACGCCGGGACGGTGTCGGACTTTATGCTCGATATCGAAGAGGCGGGCTGCGAGTTTGCGCTCGGCCATCTGGAGCGGACCCGCGAGCTGTGCGATGCGATCCTTGGCTGCCCCGGCGGGCTGACCGAAAAAGCGCTGGCGGCCAACCTGCTGGTGGAAGTCTATATTCGCCAGTCGGATAGCCGTCTGGCGCTGGAGGCGGCGCTCTGCTGGCTGGGGATTTTTGGGATCCAGATCGGCCGCCACCCGGAAGACGCCGACTGCGACGAGGCCTGGGAACGCTTCTGCAACCGCGCGAGTGACGCGCCGCAAACCCTGTTTGCCCCGCTCTCGCGGATGGATAACCCGGAAACCGAAGCGGTGATGAACTTGCTCTACAGCGCCAGCATTTGCGCCAGCTTCATCTGCCCGCGCCTGCACTTTTTACTGCTCTGCCGCATGATGCACCTGACCCTCGACCACGGCATTACCGGCGCCTCCACCACGGCAATGGCCTGGTTTGGCGTGCTGATGGGCCACCGCTACGCCGAGTACCGCCTCGGGTTCCAGTACGGCACGCTGGCCCGCGAGCTGGTGAGTCGCCACGGCTATGACGCGTTCGAAGCCAAAACCCTGCTGCCGCTGGACCAGCTCAGCGTCTGGACCCAGCCTTTATCGTTTACCATCGAGTGCGCGAAAGCCTGCTTTACCTCGGCGGTGATCCACGGGGATATGACGATGGCCTGCTTTGCGGCCTGCCACCAGGTCATTAACTTCCTCTCGCGGGGCGATCACCTGGACGGGGTGCTGACCAGCATCGATCGCGGCCTGGCGTTCGTGCGTAAAACCCACTTCCAGGACGTGGAAACCATTTTGATGGTCCAGCGTGGCTACGTTGAGTTTTTGTGCACGCCGGTCATCGGCACCTGGACCGCGTCGCAGGTATTGCCTGAGGCACTGCTGCCCGCGTCGCCGGAGCAGGCGCCGGAGCAGACCTCCACAATGCTGTTCTGGTACTGGCTCTACCGCGGCATGGCGCACTTTACCTGCGGCGAATATGCCGACGCGCAGGCGGATCTGGAGACGGCGGGGTGGTACGCGTGGTCTGCGCCGGGCCACATCCATCTGCTGGATTACCATCTCTACAGCGCCCTGGCGCTCTCCCGTCAGCTGACGCCGGAGACCTTCTCGGCGAATCACCGCCGCAGCATTCACGCCCACTACGACAAAATCGCCCTCTGGGCGCGCATTAATCCCGGCACGTTCGCGGATAAAGAGGCGCTTATCTACGCCGAAATCGTGCGTCTGGACGGGATGAACAGCATTGCGCTTGAGCAGTATGAGAAGGCGGTCCGGCTCTCCCGAGAGGGTGGCTTTAACCCCATTAACGCCCTGGCCCACGAGCTGGCGGGACGCTTCGCGCTGGCCTGCGGCTACCCGACCGCCTCGGACGCGCATTTCCGCGGCGCAATTGCCGCCTGGGGCCGCGCGGGCGCACAGGCCAAGGTGTGCCAGCTGGAGCAGGATTTCCCGCACCTGCTGGCCTCCGGGCAGGCCAGCGCCTACGACACGGTGGCGTTCACCCAGAACGAGACGATCCGCGATCTGCAAAGCGTCATCAAAGCCTCCCGCGCGCTGTCGGAAGAGATCAATCTTGAGCGCTTGATCGAAAATCTGATGACCATCCTGCTCGAACGCGCCGGGGCGCAGCGCGGCCTGCTGCTTCGCGTGAGCGATAACCTCATCCCGGAGATCGAGGCCAGCGCCTGGACCAGCACCGAAGGCGTGCGGGTGCGGATCCTGAAAGACGTGCCGACGGTGACCGACATGCCCCTGTCGGTGCTCGCGGCGGTGATCCGCACCGGGCAGGAGATCCGCACCGGCAGGCCGGAAGAGTTCCATCCCTTCAGTCAGGACCCCTATCTGGTGACCTCGGGGGCGGCGGTTATGTGCGTCCCGATGTTTAAACAGGCGCGGCTGGTGGGGGTGCTCTACCTGGAAAACCGCCTGATGCCGGAGGTCTTCACCGCCGAGCACTCGCGCGTGGTGAGCCTGCTGGGGGCGCAGGCTGCGGTCTCTCTGGAGACGGCGCGGCTGTACGCCGAACTGCTGGCGGAGAACATCCAGCGCCGACGCGTGGAAAAAGAGCTGCGCGCCAGCCAGACCTCGCTGATGCTGGGTGAGCAGATCAGCCACACCGGCAGCTGGCGCTGGGAGCTGGAGCAGGATCTGATGTTTATGTCCGAAGAGTACGCCCGCATTCTCGGCCTGCCCGAGCGGCAAAAGATGATCTCCATGGCGGAGTTTTTGACATTCGTTCATGAGGATGATTACGCCCGCATCAGCGCCATCGTCACCCAGAGCGTGCGCGAGGGGCTCTCTATGCGCGCGGAGTTTCGCGTTAAGCGTACCGATGGTTCAACGCGCTACATCCTCGGGATTGGCGATCCGGTGGGCGTGGGCAGCGAGGTGAACGAGTATTACGGCATCATTACCGATATCACCAGCCAGCGCGCCGCGGAGGATGCCATGCGGGTCGCGCAGGCGGAACTGGCGCGGGTGTCCCGTGCCACCACCGTCGGGCAGTTAACCTCCTCCATCGCCCACGAGATCAACCAGCCGCTGATGTCCATCGTCTCTAACGCCGGGGCGAGCCTGCGCTGGCTTAACCGCGAGCCTGCCCGGCTGGATAAAGTGCGGGAAGGACTGGAGGAGATCGCCGCGGAAGGCGCGCGGGCGGGAGAGATCATTCGCAGCATCCAGTCCCTGACGCGCAAGCAGGATCCGACCTTCGCGCGTATCGATCTCCACTACTTGATCCACCACATTATTACCCTTTCCCGCAGCGAGCTGGAGCAGCGACACATTAGCGTGGATTATCTGTTAAACGCCAGTGACAGCTTTATCACCGGGGACAGCGTGCAGATCCAGCAGGTGCTGCTCAACCTGGTGATGAATGCGGTGGAGGCGATGGCCGAGGTGAAGGATCGCGCCAGCACCATTACCCTCAGCACCGCCAACGCGGACGGGAAAGTGATCGTCGAGATCGCCGATACCGTGAGCGGCATTGAGCCCGAGCGGCTGGAGCAGATCTTTGACTCCTTCTACTCCACCAAGCCACAGGGGATGGGGATGGGGCTGACCATCAGCGCCAGCATCATCGAGCGCCACTGCGGGAAGCTGAGCGCGCGCCGTCGGGAGCCTTACGGCACGATGTTCGCGTTTGCGCTGCCGCTGGCGGCGCAGGAAGGGTAAAGGTTACTCCGCGGGCTGGCTTTTGGTCAGGCGCTCAACGGCCCTGACCAGCTCGGCAACCGAGCGCACCTGCATTTTCTCCATCACGCGGCGACGGTGCACCTTCACCGTGATCTCGCTGACGCCCAGCTCGGCGGCAATCTGCTTGTTCAGCATGCCGCTAATCGCCAGCGTGAGCACCTCGTGTTCGCGCGGGGTGAGGGAGAGATGGCGCTGCTTCAGGGCGTAGTGCTCTTTATTGCGCTCGGCGTTGTGTTCCGCCAGCTGCAGCGCGGACTCAATGGCGTCGATAAGCGCGGTGGATTCGACGGGCTTGGTGAGAAATTCGTACGCGCCGCCTTTAATGGCGCGCACCGACATCGGGATGGTGCCGTGGCCGGTGAGGAAAATAATCGGGATCTCTCGCCCGCTGTCCTTGAGGGCGTCCGCCACGTCAAAACCTGAAATGGCGGGCATTTGCATATCGAGGATCACGCACGACGGCAGGTCCTCAAAGCGGTATTGCAGAAACGCTTCTGCCGATGAAAAGCCGATAGCGTTTAAGTCTGCCGATTCCAGCAGCCCGATTACGGACTGCCTGACCACGTCATCGTCATCAACCACATACACAATGTGTTCCATTCACCGCCCCGGTGCTGATTTAAATGTCGAGGATGCAAACAGTCCCAACGGTGGCGTAAGAGACTGTTTATGCTGACTTTCATCTTAACACATTAAATATCATTATCATTTAACAATATGATAACCATATGAAGTATAGCGAGCCGGGGCGGGGGCGGTGAAGGAATGAAACGCTGTTTTTATGCACCGACAAGCTCGATGCGGTTGCCGTCCGGGTCCGCGATCACCGCTTCATCGAAGCCGTCCCCGGTCATGCGCGGGGCGCTGAGCAGCGTGCCGTTGGCCTGCGCCCGCTCGGCCATGCTGTCCACTTTTGCCTTGCTGCCGACGTTAATGGCGATATGCGCCCAGCCGATAAACTCCGGGTGCGACGGGGCGTCGGGCAGGTCCGGCAGCGTCATCAGCTCGAGGGTCGGCCCGTCATCCAGGGTAATAAAATGGGATTCAAACCCCGGACGGTTTTTGCTGACATAGCGTTCGTTACTGCGGCCATTAAACACCGTTTCCCAGAACTGAACCTGAGCTTCAAGGCTGCGGGTCCAGAGTGCGACATGTGCAATATTCATAAGATCCCTCGTTATTTGTCTGTGAGGACTTTCACCGATAAAACAGGCTACACTCTGGTTTTGAGCGCGACAAGCTGAGGACATAACAATGCACTACACACTGAAAGAGAGCGACAAGGAAAAAGCGGAAGGGTCAAACGGCGCGGGCGCTCTGCAGCAAAAACTGCTGGAGTCCCGTTCGATTGTCATCTCCGGTGAGATCAACCAGGAGCTGGCGCAGAAGGTCATTACCCAGATGATCCTGCTGCAAAGCGTCAGCAACGATCCGATCAAGCTGTATATCAACAGCCAGGGCGGCCACGTGGAAGCGGGTGACACCATCCACGACTTTATCAAATTCATTCGCCCGGACGTGCACGTTATCGGCACCGGCTGGGTGGCGAGCGCGGGGATCACCATCTTCCTGGCCGCGAAAAAAGAGCACCGCTACTCGCTGCCAAATACCCGCTTTATGATCCACCAGCCGCTGGGCGGCGTGCGCGGTCAGGCGACGGATATTGAGATCGAAGCGCGCGAGATCATCCGCATGCTGGATCGCGTCAACAAGCTGATCGCTGATGCCACCGGCCAGCCGCTGGAAAAAGTGAAAAAAGACACCGACCGCAACTACTGGATGTCTCCGGCAGAAGCGCTGGACTACGGCATCGTGGGCAAACTGATTACCCATTACGACGAGCTGAACCTGGATTAAGTTTTACTACCGTGTACGTGTCGGGTAGCGGCTTCGCCTTACCCGACCTACGCGCGCTCGTTTGACCCATGACAAGTTCCCCCTCTGCCTTCTTGCCTATAATCGCGCCTGTTTCCCCTCTCACTGGTGCTACCCATGGCGTATCAATTGAACCTGAACTGGCCGGAATTTCTTGAGAAATACTGGCAAAAACAACCCGTAGTGCTGAAAAATGCCTTCCCGAATTTTGTCGACCCGATTACCCCGGACGAGCTGGCAGGCCTGGCGATGGAGCCGGAAGTCGATAGCCGTCTGGTGAGCCATTTCAACGGCAAATGGCAGGCCAGCAATGGTCCGTTTGAGCACTTTGACGATCTGGGCGAAACCGGCTGGTCGCTGCTGGCGCAGGCGGTGAACCACTGGCATATGCCCGCCGCGGAGCTGGTGCGTCCGTTCCGCGTCCTGCCGGACTGGCGTCTGGACGATCTGATGATCTCCTTCTCCGTGCCGGGCGGCGGCGTGGGTCCGCATATCGATCAGTACGACGTGTTTATCATTCAGGGGATGGGCAGCCGCCGCTGGCGCGTGGGCGACAAGCTGCCGATGCGTCAGTTCTGCCCGCATCCGGCGCTGCTGCACGTGGATCCGTTTGAGCCGATCATCGACGAAGATCTTGAGCCGGGCGATATCCTCTATATTCCGCCTGGATTCCCGCATGACGGCTTCACCCATGAAACCGCGCTCAACTACTCCGTCGGCTTCCGCGGGCCGAACGGTCGCGATCTGATCAGCAGCTTCGCCGACTACGCGCTGGAAAACGATCTGGGTGGCGAGCACTACAGCGATCCGGATCTGACCTGCCGCGAACACCCGGGCCGCGTGGAGCAGTACGAGCTCGATCGTATCCGTCAGATGATGATCGACATGATTAGCAAGCCGGACGATTTCACGAAATGGTTTGGCAGCTTCGTCTCCACGCCGCGCCACGAGCTGGATATCGCCGCCGCCGAGCCGCCGTATTCAGTGGAAGAGGTGCTCGACGCGCTGCAAGGGGGCGAAACGCTGTCGCGCCTGAGCGGCCTGCGCGTGCTGAACGTTAACGGCAGCTTCTTTATTAACAGCGAACAGCTGGAAACGGCGGATGTGAACGGGGCGGACGCGCTGTGCCGCTACACCGATCTCGGCCAGGCCGAGCTGGGGGATGCGCTGAATAATCCGGCGTTTGTGGACGAGCTGACCGGTTTGATTAACCAGGGATACTGGTACTTCGACGAGTAATAGCCGGCGGCGTTTAGCCTGGCTAAACGCCGCTACGTTCAAACCAGCATATTACACGCCTTCCAGTAGTTCAAAAGCCGCTCGTCGTCGCGCTCTTTCTCCGCTTTGATTTTCATCGCCTGGGCGAGATTCTCTCGCGATAACTCATGGCCTTTTTGCACGATGTCCAGGACCGCTTCACCAAGAGCCAGCGAAATTTCTGCCCGATTGTTGCGAATCGTCATAAATACCTCCTCGTTGGTTGCGATAATTTAATTATGAACGGGAAAAAATCAATCGGAAATAATTCATCTCATTCTTATTTTTTCCTTTCGGCGCTAAATAGACATCATATTCCATTCTGTCAATGATGTTTCAAAATGCTAATAAGACTTTTAAGCCTGAATTTATGCGCTACAGTTATTTTTCGTGCAACAGGCAAATAACCGAAACAGGAGAATGATTATGGTAGATAAAAGCGCAATTAAGGATCACACTCAGGTTGTCGCCAGCTGCGGAACGCACGTCGGGGTTGTGGACCATCTTGATGGTGAGCGCATCAAGCTTGCGAAGAGCGATCCGGAATCGGGCGGCAAACACCACTTTATTCCTCTCGGCTGGGTCGATAAGGTCGAAGATAATAACGTTATCCTGACCAAAAACCATAAAGAGGTTTTTGCTGAGTGGCAGGAAGCATAAATATATTTCTCGCAAGGAAATATATGACTTCGCTCCGGGTTCGTCCGGAGCGTAATAGTGTCTGCGCCCGGTGATTGCTGATATGGCAAAGGGATGGTACTGTTTTGCCTGTCCTTTTCCCGATGCAGGCCCCGAATTATGCTCCAGAGTGAAAATAGATCAGCGAAACGCATATTTTTTGTTGAAGATTTTCAGGTATTCGGCGAGCGCTACGGCATCGACTACCGTTTCCCCCAGTTAAAAGAGGCGCAGGCCAGCGGCAGCCCCGTGTTGCAGGGGAATGTTGAAGAGATGATGCTCTCGTCCGGCATTTCGCTGACCCATTCCGACGTACGTGTATTACAGCCCTATGAAACCACCTCTCGCCACAGCAGCCCGCTCTATATGCTGGTGGTGCTGGAAGGGTGCGTGACGCTCACGCTCAATGGTATCGATTATCCCGTCCACCCGGGCATGGCGTTCAGCTCTCGTCTGAGTGAAGATCAGGTAATGAGCGCGCGTCACGATGCCGACAGCACGTTGAAAACGCTCTCGTTTGGCGTGTATCCCCACGATGCCGGACGTGAAGCCCTGCTTGACTCATTGCTTCTGGAATGGCAAAGCCTGAATGCACCCGCGTTTGTCTGGCAGGTTCCCGAGTTTGTGATGTCAGGTATTCTGCATGCGCAGCGGCAGAGGGGACGCGTGCTCTCACGCAAGCTGGTGCTGGAGGGGCTGATGTATCAGCTGCTCGGCCACGGCCTCAGCCAGCGCCAGCAGCCTTGCCCAAGCCGCCCTGAGCATGCGCGTCTTGAACGCGTGCGGAGCCTGCTGGAACAGTCTCCTGAGCGGGATCATACACTCGCGCAGCTGGCAGCCCTGGCTGCAATGAGCCCAAGCAGCCTGCGCAGCAAGTTCCGTCAGCGCTACGGCTGCACCCTCTTCGATTATCTTCGCGACTGTCGCCTTGCGCTGGCGCGCCGCTATCTGCTGGAAGGCCACAGCGTGCAGCAGGCGGCCTGGATGTGCGGGTATCAGCATGCCACCAATTTCGCCACCGCGTTTCGTCGTCATTACGGGATTTCTCCGGGCGACGTGCGCAAACTCCGCTAACGTAATTTCGCCCATCGCGCGAACGCATCCCGTGCGGTTTAGCATCACGCATACGTAACCTGGCGGCGCGCATAGCCGTTTGCACTCTCAAAAAGGTAATAATTCTTATTAACAATAAGAAATATCTCTGGAGAGGGTTATGTTTGCTAAATCGCGTCTGGCACTGCTGGTGGGATGGGTTACCGGTAGCGTCGCTTTTCCTTTACTGGCGCAGGATGCGCAAAAAACTGACACCGTGGTGGTGACCTCGCAGATGCAGTCTGCGGCCACCAAGCTTGAAACGCCGGATATTGAAACTCCGCAGTCGGTCTCTATCGTCACGCGCGAGCAGTTCGAAGAGCAGGGCGCAACCAGCGTGCGTCAGGCCGTGAGCTACACGCCGGGGGTCTACAGCAACCAGATTGGGGCGTCTAACCGCTTTGACTACATGGTGCTGCGCGGCTTCTCTGACGGCAGCCTGGACAACGTCTACCTGGACGGCCTGAAGATGATGGGCGACACCAACTCCCACAGCTCGCTGGTGGTTGATCCGTGGTTCCTGGACAGTATCGAAGTCGTGCGCGGTCCTGCCTCCGTGCTCTATGGTCGTTCATCGCCGGGCGGGATTGTGGCGCTTACCTCCCGTAAGCCGTCGTTCGATCCGGGCGGGGAGATCAAGCTCTTCGCCGGGAACAATAGCCAGCGTGGGGCGATGTTCGACGTCACTGGCCCGGTTGATGATAATGACCGCGTGGCGGTGCGCCTCAGCGGGATGACCCGCTATGCCGATTCCCAGTTCGATCCGCTGAAGGAAGAGCGTTACGCGCTGATGCCGAGCCTGACCTGGCGTATCACCGATAACACCCGTCTGGATCTGATGGCCTACCTGCACCGCGATCCGGAAGGCGGCAGCCACTCCGGCCTGCCGTATGAGGGCACGGTTGTGCCGCACAGCGGGAAGAAAATCTCCAACACGTTCTTTGAAGGTGAAGACGATTACGACAAGTACGATCGTCGGGAAAACATGGTCGGCTATAACCTTGAGCACCTGTTTGACAGCGGCTGGTCCGTGCGCCAGAAGCTGCGCTACCTGCACACCAAAGTGGAGCTGAACCAGGTGTATGCCGCAGGCTGGCTGAATGACACCGAGCTGAACCGCGGCTATTCCGGCTCTGACGAGAAGATGAACGCCATCACCCTGGATAACCAGGTCGACGGCAGCTTCGACACCGGGGCGGTGAACCACCGCGTGCTGATCGGCATGGACTATCAGGACCGCACCAACAACGTGACCGGCTACTATGGCGGCTTCCCGCCGATTGACGCCTTCCACCCGGTTTACGGTGCGAAGCCGGACTACATCACCCAGTACAGCAGGGAAAAGCATAAGCTTCGCCAGACCGGTTACTACCTACAGGATCAGATGTCCATTGACCGCTGGCGCCTGACGCTCGGCGGGCGTTACGACCAGGTGAGCGTGTCGAACGTCGACAACTTTAACCACACCCGCAGCGATCTGGATAAAAACAACTTCAGCAGCCGCGCGGCGCTGCTGTATCTGTTTGATAACGGCGTTGCGCCGTACGTCAGCTACTCCACCGCCTTTACGCCGACCAGCTTTGCCGACGAGCAGGGCAATATCCTGGATCCGATGAAGGGCAAGCAGTGGGAAGCGGGCGTGAAGTATGAGCCAGAAGGGATGAACAGCCAGTTCAGCGCCTCGGTGTTCCGCATCAACCAGAAGAACATTGCCACCAAAGAGGAGCCGACCGATCCGTACCGTTCCATCGGTGAAATCGAATCCGAAGGCGTTGAGCTGGAGGCGATTGGTCAGCTGACCGACAGCCTGCGCATGCAGGCGGCGTATACCTACACGGATATTCGCTATAAGAAGAGCAGCCCGGAAGAGGAGGGCAAGCGCGCCGTCTATGCCCCGCGTAACATGGCCAGCGCCTGGCTGAGCTACGACGTCAAAACCGGCCCGCTGGACGGCCTGACCGTCGGCTCCGGCGTGCGCTATGTCAACGGGATCGCCAGCGATCGCCAGAACACCCATACGCTTCCATCGTACACGCTGGTTGACATGGTCGTGGGGTATGACCTGTCGAAAGTGGGGCTTACGGGCGTGAGCGCGCAGCTGAACGTCAATAACCTGACGGACAAAAGCTACCTTGCGGCGTGTAACTCGCTCTCTTACTGCTACTTCGGTGCAGAACGCAGCATTGTGGGCAGTGTTTCGTGGAAGTTCTGAGTCGTTGATTTTGCCGGGTGGCGGCTTCGCCTACCCGGCCTACTCTGTTCCGTAGCGCCACCGGCGCTAAAAAACGTGCTACTCCTCCATCGCAATCACAATCGCCTCGCCCATCTTCTTCAACGCTTCGCGATGCTTATCCGTCGGCGGCAGCGCCACGTTGATCCGCAGGCAGTTGCGGTACTTCCCGGAGGCGGAAAACAGCGACCCGGCCGCCGCCTGGATCTTCAGGCGGCACAGCTGCTTGCTGACGCACACCATATCCACCTTCTCCGGCAGCTCAACCCACAGCAGGAAGCTCCCCTGCGGGCGCGTGACGCAAATCTCCGCCGGAAAATACTGCCGCACCCAGCAGGTGTAGGTTTCCATATTCTGCTGATAAATCTGGCGCATACGGCGCACGTGGCGATGGTAATGGCCGTCGCGAATAAACGCCGCCACCGCCATCTGGGTGCCCGGCACGTTAAACCCGCCCGCGGCGTATTTCATGTGCATCACCCGGTCGTAATAGCGTCCCGGCACAATCCAGCCGACGCGAAGGCCCGGCGCCACTGTTTTGGTAAACGAGCTGCAGAGGATCACGCGGCCATCAATGTCCATCGAGTGAATGGTGCGTGGGCGCGGGTACTCCGCTGCCAGCTCACCGTAGATATCATCCTCCACAATCACGATATCGTGCCGCTGGGCGAGGGCCAGAACCTGCTTTTTCCGCGCTTCCGGCATGATAAACCCGAGCGGGTTATTGCAGTTGGGCACCAGGATCACCGCCTTGATCGGCCACTGCTCCATTGCCAGCTCTAACGCCTCAATGCTGATCCCGGTTTCAGAGTCGGTGGGAATTTCAATCGCCTTGATGTCAAACCCGCGCAGCATCTGCATGGTGCCGTGAAAAGATGGCGATTCCACCGCCACGATGTCCCCCGGTTTGCACACCGACAGCAGGGCAATCGACAGCGCGCCGTGGCAGCCGTTGGTGATCACAATGTCGCTTGCCGAGACGGTCGAGCCGCCGTCCAGCATCAGGCGGGCGATCTGCTCGCGCAGCTCAAGGCGGCCGTCGAGCACGTCATAGCTCAGCATCTCGCTTGGGTTATGCTGCGCAAGGCGGCTCATCTCGCGCCACAGGGGCTTCAGGCTCGGCTGGTTAATGTCCGGCGAGCCGCCGCCAAAGGAGATCATCTCTTTGTCGGCGCGGGCGTCCAGCAGCATCATCACCTCATCCCACTGGGTGACGTCCACCGGGCGCTGCACCGGGCGCGTCATCGCCGGGACGGGCGGCTGGGCTTTGCGTTTCGAGACAAAATAGCCGGAGCGCGGCTGGGGGGTAATCAGCTGAAGGTTTTCGAGGATCTGGTAGGCCTGCTGTATGGTGCTGATGCTCACGCCGTGCTCCTGGCTCAGGGCGCGCACCGACGGCAGACGCTCGCCGCTGCGATACAGCCCTTGTTCAATGCGTTCTGCCAGAAGGTTGGCCAGGTGTTGATAGCGTGTCATGCTGTATCCTTTATTTTCACCATACAGATTATTAAACCAGTACAGATTGCCGCAAAAAACGGCATGCAGATACCGTTTTAGCGGATCTGTATGTTAAACAAAAGTTGTTTTTGCATCTGTATTGCGCAGGTCTATTTCCAGGATGATAACCCCACTGGCACAGTGAGGAGAGCATTATGGAATTCTACGAGAACCGTTCAAAACGTCCGTTCGTCGTATTTGTCTGGATCGGCAAAACGATCCGCAACTGGTATCGCATCAACCGCACCCGCCGCATCCTGAGCCAGATGAGCGACGAGCAGCTCAAGGACGTCGGGTTATCCCGCAATGATATTTAAACCGTGGCCGGGTAAGGCGCAGCCGCCACCCGGCGATGTTCAGCTCAACAGCGCAAGCGTCTGCCGCTTCGGCCTTTCCAGCAAATCCAGCGCCTCCTGATACGACCGCACGTTGTTATAGCCCATTACCAGCCCATAGCGTTTGCCCGACCCGCGATACCACTCCGAGAGCGCATTGACCTGCAGCTGCTGTTCCTGCCAGCAGCGGGCCATTTCCCGGTCGCAGCTCCCTTTGGTGAGAAACGCCACGATATGCATCCCGCCGTCGTTTTGCTCGGTGAAAAACAGATCGCCATACACCTCGCGCAGGGCGGCAATCATCCAGTCGCGGCGGGTCTGGTACAGCGCACGCATCTTTTTGAGATGGCGGAAAAAATGCCCTTCGTTGAGAAACGCGGTGAGGATCTTCTGCGTCAGCACCGGCTGGCCGCTGGTGGTGATATCCGCGCAGTCGGTAAAGGCCCCGACGGTGCTGGCGGGCATCACCACGTAGCCCATGCGCAGCGACGGCATGATGGTTTTACTGAAGGTACCCATAAAAATCACCCGGTCGTGCCGATCGAGGCTTTTCAGCGACGGCAGCACCTTGCGGGTGTAGTGAAACTCCCCGTCGTAATCGTCTTCGATGATCCACGCCTCGTTCTGGCTGGCCCAGTCGAGCAATTGCTGCTTGCGCGGCAGGGAGAGCGTCACCGCCAGCGGGCTCTGGTGCGAGGGGGTGACGATGGCAAAACGCGCGTCACGATGGTGACGAAGCAGGTAGTCCGTATCAATGCCGCAGCGATCGACCGGCACCGTGTGCAGGCGCGGCACGATCCGCTTCAGCAGTTGCTGGCCCATAAAGTAGCCCGGATCTTCAAACACCACCTTGTCGCTGCGGCTGGCGAGGGTGTCGAGGATCAGCCGCAGGCTGCCGCTGTAGCCGCTGGTGATCAGCACCTGTTCGGCGGTGCAGGACAAGCCGCGCGAGATATTGAGATAGCTGGCGATGGCCTGGCGCAGCGGATACCAGCCCAGGACGGGCGGGTTGAGCATCTCCTCCTGACGCATGGCGCGCGTCGCCTGGCCTGCCAGCAGCAGCCATTTTTTATAGGGGAAGCTGTCGAGGGCGGGGATGCCGGGGCGCAGAAAACCGGCCCGCTCGCGCTGGCTGATAAGCGAGGCCGGAAGCGTGCCGGTAGGCTGTTCCGCAGGGGCATTGTTATCCGGCAGCAGTAAATCCGGGTTGACCCGCGTGCCGCGCGCGCCCTGGCTCACCAGATACCCTTCACCCGTCAAAATGGCGTACGCCGTTTCGACGGTTTTGCGCGCCACCTTCAGCTCTTCCGCCAGCACGCGGATGGCAGGTACCCTGTCCCCCGGCTTCAGCACGCCGCGCGTGATGTTGTCGCGATAGCGGGAATAAATGTCGTGATAGCCCGGCTTCATGTCCTACCTCATTTCACGCTTTTTGTATCTTTTTACTATGTCATGAACGGCGTAGATTTGCCTCATCGCACGGCACATGCCGCACAAAAAGAGGAAAGACAATGAGCACTCGCGTTAACCACCATAAAGTTACACCTGCCCTCGCCAACGCGCTGTCTGCCCTGAGCATGGAGGTGGCAAAAACCTCCATCGACCCGGCGCTGAAGCACCTGATCGACATTCGCGTGTCGCAGCTGAACGGCTGTACGTTCTGTCTGGATATGCACTCTAAAGAGGCCAAAATCGCCGGGGAACGCGAGCTGCGCCTGTACCATCTGGCGGCCTGGCGCGAGTCCCCGCTGTTCAGCGCCCGCGAGAAAGCCGCGCTGGCCTTCACCGAAGCGCTGACCCAGATTGGCGTTCACGGGGTGAGCGACGCGCTGTACCGCAGCGTGGCGGAGCACTTCTCGGACGTGGAGATTTCAGAGCTGAACTTCGCCATCGTGGCGATCAACGCCTGGAACCGTCTGGGGATCACCTCCCGCATGGCGCCCGGCTCGCTGGACGCGGCTTACGGGCTGAATAAGGCTAACCTGGAATAATCCCGCGCTCGCGGATCATCGCCACCAGCGCCCGCAGTCCCGGCGGGACGTGGCGATGGCCGGGGTAATACAGGCGCAGCCCGGCAAAGGGCTGCGCCCAGTCGTTTAAAACGCTCACCAGTTCTCCATTCTCAAGCTCTTCCCGGATATACAGTTCCGGCAAAAATCCTACCCCTAATCCCGCCTTTACGGCGCGGATCGAGGCGAAAAGATCGGATGTCGCAAAGCGTGGCGGTACGGCAAGGGCGTACGTTTCCCCCCGGCGCGCCAGCTCCCAGCGGTAGATCCCCCCGTGGGCCATGCGCATGCCGATCCCCTGATGTGAAAGCAGATCGTCCGGCGTCTGCGGAGTACCGTGACGGGCAAAATAGTCCGGCGTGGCGGTCACCAGCTGGCGGATCTCCCCGGTCAGCGGCACGGCGATCATGTCCTGCGGCACGGACTCCTCGAGGCGGATCCCCGCGTCGTAGCCTTCCGCGACGATGTCGATCATGCGCGCTTCGCTGACGGTTTCCACGCGCATCTTCGGATAGCGGATCATAAAGTCGATCAGCAGCTGGTCCAGAAACAGGGTGCCGATATGGTTCGGCACGTTCAGACGCAGCGTGCCGGCGGGTTCCCCGGTGTCGCTGTGGATCTCCTCGCTGGCGAGGCGGATCTCCTGCAGCGCCGGGCCAACGCGCGCCACGTAGCGCTGTCCGGCGTCGGTGAGCGCCACGCTGCGGGTAGTGCGGTTAAAGAGGCGAGTATCCAGGCGGCTCTCCAGCCCGGCGATGGCGTTACTGACCGCCGTGGCGGACATGCCGAGCTCCTGCGCCGCGCCGCGAAAGCTGCCGCGCCGCACCACCGCCATAACCACTTCCAGCTCTGTCAGACCTGAACGATGCATAGATTATCCTGAAAATCGAAACAACCCTTGCAGCATAGCGTGGATTATCGCAACGGAGAAGCCGTGCCAGACTGTGCTCACACAGCCTGAGGAGGTTTATATGCACACTATCGAACAGATCTTTATTAACGGCGAATTTGTTACCCCGCACGGTACCGAACGGTTTGATTTATACAATCCGGCGACGGCGCAGGTCATCGGGCAGGTACGCCTGGCGGATGAGGTTGACGCAGCGCGCGCCGTTGCGGCGGCAAAAGCGGCGTTCCCCGCGTGGTCGCAGACGACAAAGCAGGAGCGCATTGCCGCGCTTAAACGTATGCACGCCGCCGTGGCCGCTCGTCACGACGATCTGCTGGAAGCGGTCATCGAAGAGTACGGCGCGCCCGCCTCGCGCTCGGCGTGGATGGCCAGCTATCCGGCGGAGGTGATTGCTCAGGCGATTGAGGCGCTGGAGGCGTTTGAATTCGTCACCCACGCGGGCGCAGCCACGGTGCAGATGACGCCGCTTGGCGTGGCCGGACTGATTACGCCGTGGAACAGCGACGCAGGATTTATCTGCGGCAAGCTGGCGGCCGCGCTGGCCGCGGGCTGTACGGCGGTGATCAAGCCGAGCGAAATGAGCGCCCTGCAAACGCAGATTGTCACCGAAGCGCTGCGCGATGCGGCTCTGCCGCCGGGCGTGTTTAACATCGTCACCGGGCGGGGTGAGACGGTCGGTGACACAATCAGCCGCCATCCGGACGTGGCAAAAATCTCGTTTACCGGTTCGACGCATACCGGCAAGGCGATCCTGCGCAACGCGGCGGAAAGCTTTAAGCGCGTGACGCTGGAGTTAGGCGGGAAATCGCCAACGATCCTGCTGGATGACGTGGATCTGGCGCAGGCGATCCCGCTGGTGATACAGGCCGGGTTTATGAACAGCGGGCAGGCGTGCGTGGCCGGAACGCGCATTCTGGTGCCTTACTCGCGTAAGGCGGAGATCGAAACCGCGCTGGCGCAGGCCGTGGCGGCGGTGAACTCCGGCGACCCGCGCGATAAATCAACGGACGTCGGCCCGATGGTCAGCGCAAAGCAGTGGCAGCGGGTGCAGGGCTATATCCGCAAAGGTGTCGAAGAGGGGGCGCTCCTGTTGGCGGGCGGCGAGGGGCGGCCGGAAGGCACGCAGGACGGCTGGTTTGTGCGCCCGACGCTGTTTGCCGACGTGAACAACCAAATGACGATTGCCCGCGACGAGATTTTTGGCCCGGTTCTGTGCGTAATTCCCTATCGTGACGAGGCGGAGGCGATTGCCATTGCCAACGACACGGACTACGGCCTGAGCGCGGTGGTGCTGGGCGGTGCGGACCGCGCGCGCCGCGTGGCGCAGCAGATTGTTTCCGGTCGCGTGCTGGTGAACACCCTGGCCCATGAACCGAAAGCGCCATTTGGCGGGTTTAAGCACTCCGGCGTGGGGCGTGAGATGGGCGAGTGGGGGATCCGCGCGTTTATGGAGCCGAGGTCGGTTCTGGGCTAAAGCTTCGCTCTTTACCGAAGCATTGTGTTTTTCCATCCTGCATTCTCTCCTCAACATCACAGCGGAGAGACCATCATGATCGCAGTCCTTTTCGAAGCCAAAGCCGCGCCTGCCCATCAGGCGCGCTACCTCCAACTTGCCGCAGAGCTTAAGCCTTTGCTGGCCGACATCGACGGCTTTATCGATATCGAACGGTTCCAGAGCCTGACGACCGACGGCAAAATTCTTTCCCTTTCCTGGTGGCGGGATGAAGAGGCCATCCGCCGCTGGAAGCAGAACGTTTTCCATCAGGCGGCACAGGCCGAAGGGCGGGAGTCGATTTTCTCTTTCTACCGTATTCGCGTGGCGCAGCTGGTGCGGGAGTACAGTTCCGAAACGGGAGGGCGCGCGAATGTATGACGTTCACGTGATTTTCCGCGACGGGCCCGGCGAGCTGGCGCGCTTTGGACAGCTGTTGGGGCGCAACGGCGTAGGGCTTGAGGGGGGCGGCGTATTCGGTACCGATGCCCATTTCCTGGTGGAGGACGGGGAAAAAGCCCGCCGCGTGCTGGTGGAGGCCGGGTTTACCGTGCAGGCGGTGCGCAGGCCGGTTATCAGAAAACTCAGGCAGTCGCGTCCCGGCGAGCTGGGTGAAATTGCGGCGGCGCTGGCGGCACGCGGCGTGTCTGTTCTTACCCAGTACAGCGACCATGCGAATCACCTTATTCTGCTGACGGATGATGATAAGCTGGCCGCAGAGATCACCGAACCCTGGGCAGCACATGTTAAAGACAAGCTTACCGACTGATAACGGCGCGGCGCTGGAGCAGGCCATTGCGGCGGTGGCGGCGGCAATGGCCGATCCGTCGCGCGTGAAGATGCTGTGCGCGCTGATGGACGGGCGGGCGTGGACCGCCACCGAACTGAGCACCGCGGCAGACGTCGCCCCGTCGACCGCCAGCGGGCATCTCGCCCGGCTGGTGGAGGGAAAGTTGATTACCTGTCTGTCTCAGGGGCGGCACCGCTACTATCGTCTGGCGGGGCACGACGTGGCGGAGCTGATCGAACAGATGATGGGGCTCTCCTGGAGCCGCATTGCGCCGCCGGAAACCACCGCGCCGAAGGCCATGCGGGAGGCGCGCACCTGCTACGATCATCTGGCGGGCGCGGTGGCGGTAAAGATCTACGATTTCATGCAGGTGGAAGGCTGGCTGGAGGCAGACGGTTCAGCGCTCACGCTGTATGGCCGGGAGCAGTTTCTGAAGCTCGGCGTGTCGTTAAGCGCTCATCCGCGCCGCAAGGCCTGCTGCGCCTGTCTGGACTGGAGCGAGCGGCGGTTTCACCTCGGAGGCGAAGCTGGCGCGGCGCTGCTTATTCATCTGGAAAGCAAAGGGTGGATCCAGCGGGTGGCGGGGTATCGGGAGGTGGTGGTGACGGCTTCGGGAAAAAGTGCCGTCAGGAGGCATTTTAGCCGCTAAACTCCACTGCGGGCTGGGGCCCTCACCCCGACCCTCTCCCACAGGGAGAGGGAGACACCCTTTTCGCAATTCCTGCTCTTTCGTCTCGCGTTTCTTGATACTTACCCTGATAACTATTATCTTGACCGCGTGTGACGAGAGGTTTCCCCATGAGTGAAGAAGAACTGTTCTGCCGCAGGCCGATGGGCATGCGGATGGCGATGATCGTGCGCCAGTGGCGTGCGGTGATCGATGATGCCATTCTCGATACCGGCTTAACCCAGTCGAGCTGGACGGTGATGATGCAGCTTCATCAGCTCGGGGATAACGTCTCAATGAGTGAGCTGGCGGAGGTGCAGGGTATTGAACTGCCGCCGCTGATGCGCACCCTGACACAGCTGGAAAAACAGGGTTACCTGCTGCGCACCACATCGCCTTATGACAAGCGCATCCGGCTTCTGACGCTGACGCCTGAGGGAAAAGCCATATTAAAAAGGCTCACTCAGGTGATTGAGACCTATCAGGCTCGCGTATCGCAACACATCGCGCCGGAGCATATTGAGATTTTCAGCGCCACGTTAAATCAAATCGCCTGCAATTTGCGGACAATCCGCGAAGAAGACAACAAGACCGAAAAATAATGACCCCTGAACAAAAGTTTGCCCGCTGGGTAAGGGTGAGTATTGCCTCTTTCCTGCTGATGTTTATCTATTTTGTCGTCGCGGATATCTGGATCCCGCTGACGCCGGACTCCACCGTCATGCGCGTGGTGACGCCGGTTTCTCCGCGCGTCTCCGGCTACGTGGCGGCGGTACATGTCCACAACAACAGCCAGGTGAAGAAAGGCGATCTGCTGTTTGAGCTCGACGACACGCCGTTTCGCAATAAAGTGGAAGCGGCGCAAATCGCGCTGGAGCAGGCGCGTCTCTCTAACGAACAGCTGGACGCGCAGATCGCCGCCGCGCAGGCCAGCCTGAAAACCGCGGTGCTGACCGCGCGTAACGACAAGGTGACCTTCGAACGCTATCAGAAGCTGAGCACGTTACAGAACGTCTCGCAGGCGGATCTGGATAAGGTCCGCACCGCCTGGCAGAGCAGCGAGCAGTCCGTCAGCACGATTCAGGCCAACATCCGGAACCTGCGCATCCAGCGCGGCGAGCGCGAAGAACACCGCAACGTGACGCTGCAAAAATACCGCAACGCGCTGGATGAAGCAGAGCTGAACCTCGGCTGGACAAAGGTCTACGCCCAGGCGGACGGCACGGTCAGTAACCTGCAGTTAAGCCCCGGTTTTTACGCCTCATCCGGCTCCGCCGCGCTGGCGCTGGTAAACAACCAGACCGATATCGTGGCCGATTTCCGCGAGAAGAGCCTGCGCCATACCCGTCAGGGCACCGATGCCGCAGTAGTGTTTGACGCCTTCCCGGGGCAGGTGTTCCGCGCCCACGTGGCCAGCAGCGACGCGGGGATCCTCGCAGGCCAGGAGGCGGTTAACGGTCAGCTCTCCCAGCCGGAGACCTCTAACCGCTGGGTACGAGACGCTCAGCGCATGCGCATTCACGTCACGCTGGATGAGCCGCTGCCGAAGCCGCTGCCAACCGGCGCGCGGGCGACCGTGCAGCTCTACAACAGCGAAGGGCCGTTTGCGCGCTTCTTCTCCGGAATGCAGATCCACCTGGTGAGCCTGCTTCACTATGTCTATTAATACGCTGGCGCGGGTCTTTACCCCGCACGGCAACATCGTCTACACGGCAAACGACTTTCGCCAGACCCTGCGCATCGTTTTTGCCGGGATGATTGCCCTGAGCATATCGAGCTTCTACAACACCAGCTACGGCGTGTTTTTCGTGGTCTATCCGATCATGCTGCTGTCGCTGGTGCCGGTGTTTAACCGCCACGTGGCGAAGCAGTTTATCTTCAGCGCATCGCTGAACTGCGTCGAAATGGTGATTATCATCGGCTATCTTTCCCAATGGCCGGTCATCATGACGCTGGTGGTATTTGCCCTTTACGTGATGCGTTTTCGCTTTATGAGCAAAGGGCCGCTGTTCCTGTTCGGCTCGATGGGCGTTGTGTGCCAGAGCGTAATGCTCAACTTTATGAGCTACCCCACCACCAACTGGCACACGCTGCTGTTTTCCAACATCGAAGCCAGCGTGATGGCGGTGTGCCTGAGCGCGCTGATGAACTACCTGCTGCCGGACGTGGAGCCCCGCAAGCCGCCGCCGCTGATTGAGAAAGACGACGCCCGCGTACGCCACGAGTCGCTGCTCTCCGGCAGCGTCGCGACGATGATTTTCGTGGTGTTTCAGATTAGCGACTTAAGCGATTCGCTCTCGGCGCTAATGGCAGGAATTCTGATCCTGTTCCCTATGCACTACCGCGGCGCGGTGATGAGCTCCATCTGGCGCGTGGTCGGGGTAGTGCTGGGCTGCCTCTACATTCTGGTGGTGCAGCTTATCCTCTACGATCACAGCAGCCATATGCTGCTGATGATGCCGCTGATTGGCCTCGGCCTGGCGTTTGGCGCGCGGCTGCACGTGATGGAGAAAGTGGGCGCGGGCGTGGGGTTTTCCAGCATCACGACCATCGGCATTATGTTCGGGCAGAACATGCACCCGGACAGCGACCTGGTGTTCAGCGATCTCTATCGCATCACCTCCGTGACCTTTTCGCTGGTGGCGACGCTGACGATGGTCTTTCTGGTGCATTTGATCCTGAACCGTTTCGCCGCCACGCGCTACGTCATTCAGGGCTGATAGCGTTTGCCGCCGCTGAAGCTCCAGTCCTCAGCGGCCGTAAACTGGATAACGACCATCACGTCTCCACCGTCAATGCCCATCTTCTCATTCAGTTGCGCAGCCAGCTGGCGGTAGAGGGCAGATTTCTGTTCAGTGCTCCTCGGCTTACCAGCAACGATATTAAACAGTATCGCCCCCTCCGTTCTGCCCGTGCTGAGATAGTGCCGATCAATGTATCGATCCCCGGCCGCGAAGCATTCAAAAAAATGGAATCTGTCCTGTGCGGGAACGGCGAAGGTTTCCGTCAGCGCCTGGTGCAGAATGTCCGAGATCTGCTTTTGCTGCATCTCGCTATAGCGGTCACCCGTCATGATACGAACAAACGGCATTATTGTTTCTCCTCTGCAAGGCTGCTCAGCGCACTGACGGCGGCCGGCCAGCCTGCGTAAAACGCCAGATGGGTAAACGCTTCGGCTATTTCGTCGTCCGTCACGCCGTTTTGCCGGGCGAAGCCGATATGCCAGGGAAGCTGCGCGGTGCGCCCCAGGGCTGCCAGCGCGGCAAGCGTGATCAGACTGCGATCCCGCGGGGCTAGCTGCGGACGCTGCCAGATATCGCCAAAAAGTACCTGCTGGCTCAGTTCCGCCAGCTTAGGGGAAACCTGCGCAAGCGTGTCGCGATTCAGTGTTGTGCTCATTTTTATTCCTCCTGTCGTCTGGAAATCACCCTCGCAGGCTGCCACCATAAATAAAATCGCAATGTTCAGGACTGAATGTCCTGAAAATGAGGATGATATGGATAAACGCTTTTCAACATTAGACCTGGACGCGCTGCGCAGCTTTGTGGAGGGGATTCAGTCCGCCAGTTTTGCCGAGGCGGCGGACAGGCTGTGTCGGTCCACGTCGGCGATTAGCGCCCAGCTAAAAAAGCTGGAGCAGCAGTGTGGCGTGGCTCTGACCGTTAAGCAGGGGCGTACGCTGGCACTGACCCGAGAGGGTGAAATTCTGCTGAGCTACGCCCGACGCATGCTGGTATTAAATGATGAAGCGCTCCGGGCTATCAGAGGTGAGTTGCTTCAGGGCGAGGTGCGGCTGGGTATGCAGGAGGACTTTGGCGAGTCCGTGATGCCGAAGGTCCTCGGCGATTTTCACAGACAACACCCTGAGCTTCGCATGACGGCACGTGTCGATCGCAACCCGCCGCTGCTGCGCGGCGTGGCGGCGAATGAACTCGATCTGGCGCTGGTCTGGCAGGAAGGTCGAGAAGGCGACTACGTGCGAAGCGAACCGCTGGCATGGATTTGCCGGTCCCGCGAGGACATTGAGGTTCTTCTGCAACGAGGTGAGCCGCTGCCGCTGGTGATGTTTGACGCGCCCTGCCTCCTGCGAAGCCGGGCCATCGCGGCACTGGATGCCGCAGGTATTCCCTGGCGTATCGCTTATACCAGCTATAGCCTGAGCGGGCTGTGGGCGGGAGTTAGCGCTGGGCTGGGTATTACGCTCCGCACGCGTATTGGTCTGCCCGAGACGTTACGGATCGACAGCCACCTGCTGCCAGATGCAGGAGAGCTGGGGATCGCGCTGCATCAGGGGAGCGCCTCCCCCGATGCAGCTATTACCAGCATGAAGGCGCTGATCCTCAGGACGCTGAATGGATAAGCGTTGGGACTTGCGAGAGTAAGAACAGGATGAGGCCTATCGTCCCGCCCACCAGCGTGCCGTTGACGCGGATGAACTGCAGGTCTTTGCCGATGTTCAGCTCAATCTGGCGGGACATGTCTTTGGCGTCCCAGCTTTTGACCGTGTCGCTGATGTGGCGGGTCAGGAACGCGGCGAAATCCGGTGCGACGCGGTGCGCGGCCTGCTCCAGATGCTCGTTCAGCGACGCGCGCAGGCTGGCGTCGTTTGTTAACGTTTCGCCAAACCACAGCCCGGCGTTGGCGATGCGCTGCTTCACGCGCGAGTCATCGCTTTGCATATCCGCCTTCAGCCACTGGCGCAGGTCAGCCCACATCTCGCCCAGATAGCGGTTAAACGCCTCATCGTTTTTCAGGTAGTGCTTGATGTTGTCGGCTTTCGCCGCCATTTCCGGATCGTTTTTCAGGTTGTCGATAAGCTTCAGCGTGGCGCGGTCGAACGCCTGACGGATCTGGTGCGTGCGGTCGTGGCTGATATCGTCCAGCAGCGTGTTCACCGCGTTCGACACCATCTCCGCGCTTTGATCGCCCAGCCACTCCGTGGGGAGCACCATCGCCTTGCGGGGATGCTCGGTTTTGAGCCAGTGGACAATCTGATCGGCAATAAACTCCCGCGTGCTTTCCCGCTGAATCAGGGTAATCAGGCGGTTGATGATGGCGTCCAGCAGTACCTGATGGCGGTTGTTTTTGGTCATGCTCTCCAGCATGACGGCGCTGGTTTCGGTGAAATCGACCTTGTCGATAGCTTTATGCACCGCGCGTTTGAGCAGGCGCTGAATGCGCCCGTCGTCGGTTAACTCAAGAAAACCGCTCATCACCTGCATCAGATGCAGCCCGACGCGCTTGGCGTTGTCGGGCTTGCTGAACCAGGCGCCAATCATCTGCGCTGGCTCATAGCGGCGGATCAGCGCCACAAGCGACTGAGTATCAAGAAACTTCTCCTGCACGAACTGGCCGAGATTGTCGCCGATTCGGTCCTTATTGCGCGGGATAATCGCCGTATGGCGCGAAATAAACGGAATGGGAACCCGGCGGAATAGCGCGACGACGGCAAACCAGTCCGCCAGCGCGCCGACCATCGCCGCCTCGGCAATGGCTTTGACGCCGCGCACCCAGAAGGTCTGCGGCAGGAAGAGGGTGGTGACAAAGGCCGCGGCGGCAATCAGCAGCAGCGACAGCGCCAGCAGCTTGGCGCGTTTGAGTTCAGCGATTTTTTCCATGGGTTAAGGATAGAGGCAAGTGAACCAAAAGTGCAAAGCTGGTGTAAGGAGGAGACGCAATCTCTGCCTGAACACACGGCTTTTATATAAAAATTATATACATCAAAGTTATCTATTATTAATTTTTCTATATTTTTTGTGCTTATTTATTTTGGGCTTGATGTTTTGTGACCATCGTAGCCATTTTAACGCTCTTATTAACCATAAGATAAAGGACTATTCATGAGAGGAGACGGTATTGATGACATGGGAGTATAAAGTTTCGACAGGGATATTGAGTCATAATGGTGTGTTTGTCGCTAACTGCTACAGCGGTGCGGGTGAATCGAAAGATAAGCCAGAGTGTGAAAGTCAACGAAACAGAGGACCCATTCCCAGAGGTATTTATTTTATTGCCGGATGGAATAATCATAAAAGTGCTGAGGCGATTATCCTTGAGCCTATAGCGGGGACCAATACCTTTGGTAGAGATCATTTTCAAATTCATGGTGATAAAAAAGGTCAGCCGCCAGGTTCTGCATCAGCAGGCTGCATCATTATGAACGGCCAGGACAAGCGCCATATTATTTATGATTCAGGTGACACAATACTGGTGGTGCGATAATGAAATATATGATTGCACTGCTCTTCTTATGTGCTCCGATGACTCTCTTTGCCAAAAACCACACTCCTGCGCAGATTATCCAGATGATAAACGATAAAGGTGCAAGAAGTGTTGTAGCAGAGTTGTATGCTAATGATAGCGGTGAGTCGGAATGGTGGAATCATGTCATTCCAGAGATAGGTAAAGGAACTCAGGCATGGTTAGCCGTGGCGTGTGCCCTTGAGCCCGGAGTGGACGCTAGTACGGCTGAAGATTTAAAGGCATCGCTTTCTGAAGCCATCCCGCATAACCCTGAGGGTGTTTTAGCAATCTTAAATGACGATAAACCGTTGCTCACTATTGAACAAGTCTGCGCTTTTGCCAATTTCCCCGAGACGGAAGCAGAGAGTAATAAGCTTTATGTCGATTCAATCAGGGAGATGTTTAAGGTTAAAAGCCCAAAGGGTAAAAGATGTCTTGCCGTTATCATCGCTACGGTTGAAAACTCTGTTCCATTCGATAAGGATATTTAAATGGCCATTCCGGGATATATGTCATTAACTGACGATGCGGGTAATATCATAAAAGGGAGCGTGATAGTTAAAGACCGTGAAAACCAAATTCAGGTATTAGGGCTCTATCATAACGTATGCTATAACTCTGACCTACATAATGGCAGAGCGTTGAGTAAACGCCAGCATCGTCCCTTTCTTATTGAGAAAGAAATTGATGCCTCCAGCGTTTTTCTCTATAAAGCGCTTAGCACGGGCGGTACGCTCAGGAAAGCGACTATCGACCTTTACAGAATCAATGATGCCGGTCAGGAAGAAATCTATTTCACGATAACGCTGGAAGCGGTGAAGGTCGTCACGGTGTTTTCATTGATGCATGACGTGAAAGAGACTTACCATGAAAAACAGGGCCATCTTGAGCTTGTTTTGCTTCGTTATGAAAAGATTACCTGGCATTACCGTGACGGTAACGTTATTCATTCGGATGACTGGGATTACCGGTTAGGGGCTTGACTAACTGGCAACGGGAGACAAATGGTTTCCCGTTGCCAGAGTGTAATAATTTATGTATTTCAATCTTTTAACCGTGTGATTTGTTTTTTGTTAAAAATAGTAAAGTTCAAATTCTTATAGATTTTCCCTTCACCCCAGTGGTTTGTTGTTGGGCGTACTTTACCGACAACAATAATCTCGTCTTTTGGTTCGAGGTTTTCAAAAAAGGTAGCATCGTTACAAGTTAAACCTGGTGCGAAAAACTCTTTGCTTTTATCCTCATGCTCCAGTGTGCATACCTCTCCTTTGAGGGCGAAGAAATTATTCCTTTCATTATTAATGTGTTCTCGCGCTTTTTTAACCGTTATAAGAATTGCGACAGGATGAGCGATTTTTGCGGCCTTTTTAAAAAGAATGGGATAACGGTCTTCATCATAGAAAAAGTCATTCCAGCTAATTTTCTTGCCGTTATAATCTATCTTGACAAGGTCAGATAGTGTTTTCTTATCGCTGCTTTCCTCTATTTTTGCTCTGATTTTGGCAATGCCTGTAGCCGTGTTAAAGTAATCAGCGAGATGTTTTTCTGTTTTCTTATATCGAATTCGCTTGCGTGCTTTTTCTTCCGGATCGGATTCTTCCTCTAATGTTAAAGTGGATTTTCTTAGAGCGGCACTGGCTTCAATAAGGACGTTCATTCGGAAGATGAACGCTGAATCTTGCGCTTCGAGGAGAAGTTTTCCGTCTTCAATATTCTGTGAATGGGCTACAAGAGAAGTAATCGCTGATTTGACGCTGTTTTTGCAATTGAATGCATGTTCCTCATTTTTCTGTAAACGTAAAAACGCTGAAATGTTCTTGCCGTTACGTTTGTGCGCCTTGACCCAGCTGATTTTAGCGGGGCAGAACTCACATATCAGCCCCTCTCTATCGCTCTCTTTAATATCTTTTACAGGAATGCGGGAGTGTACATTGCGCTCATCACGCGCGTAAAACATTTTTAATCCTTCGGCCATGATATGCTCCTTATAATCCTTATTGCACCGGAAGAAGAGTCTTTGCCAAAATCAGTGGACATATTAAATTTTTATCGAGCCCATATTTTGTTTAAAATTTTCTGCCTGCATCAATACGCCCAGATAGACCTCGTCGTTTGCTACAGGAGGAAACTTATGTTTATGCAGTAAAAGAATTAACTCAACTTTAAGTTTGGCTTTGATGTCATCACGTTTACTCCAGTCTGGATACTTTGACGTGTTATCAACCACTGCTTTCATCTCTTTTGCCAGCACCAGCATCTTGTCGTCTTCATAGGTAAACTGATACTTGTCACGCATATGTGCCAGGATGTCATAAAACGCTTTCTCTTCGATATCAATTCCCAAATCTGCATAAGTGCCCATTTCGGTTTTAATATCATAGATAATGTCGGTCATTTCCTGACTGAAGTGATCAAACTCTTCACCATTGAGCACGTCGTCCTCCCGGCGCTCATTATATTTATCCATGATGGACTGGAAGCGACGGGTGAAGTTGATTCCCTGAAGCTGGTTAATTTTTTTAAAGTCACTGATGGCTTTCTCCAGCAGTTTCTGCAGAAGCTGGATCTTTGTTGCGGGCAGCTTGATCTTATTAATACGCGCCAGATAATCCTCGTCGAAAATATCGATCGATTCTGCTTTCTTATCGCCCAGGAAAAATAGCTCTTCCACGCCATCTGCCTTTAATGCGTCAGAAATCATCTCTCGCACACGGGCGTTCATCTGGGTAACGTCAGGAGCATCACCCTTGGTCAGCTTAAAGACGATGGAACGCACGGCAAGATAGAAATGGATACGATCTCGCTCTGGCTGCGATAGCGCCTCGCTGCCGCAGCAGACATCGTAGGCTGCCTTAAGGCGCTTCACTAGCCCCATAAATCGACGTTCAGTTTTCTGGGTACGCAAGACAAATTCTGCCGCCAGATTCAAACATGCCAGCTGAGCCTGAGGCTCTCCTGTGAAGTAAGCGCGGCTGTCGAAATCGTGGAAAACTTGCGACAGAAGGTCGAGATGATTCTTTACCTCAATGACCGACTGCTGAATGTCTTCAAAGTTGGTGGCGTCAATGCGGGAATACATCGCCAGTGCCTGGTTCATCTGGCGCTTGATGCCGATATAGTCCACCACCAGGCCTTTGCTTTTCCCTTCCAGCTTGCGGTTAACACGGGAGATGGTCTGAATCAGGTTATGTTTTTGCAGAGGCTTATCGATGTAAATGGTGTCCAGTTCCGGCACGTCGAAACCTGTCAGCCACATATCGACCACAATAGCGATTTTGAAATTCGACTTTGCATTTTTGAACTGTTTATCCAGTTCTTTACGATACTCTTTGCTGCCCAGCAGGTCGTACAGTTTGGCATCATCGTCTTTACCTCGCGTCATCACCATCTTGACCATTTCGGACGGCGGCAGCTCTTTCTGCTCCTGCTCGGTAAGCTCAACCCCTTCAGGGGCCTGTTTAACCTCAAACCACGCCGGTCGACAGTCCTTCAACTGACGATATAAATCCCAGGCAATTTCCCGGCTGGCACAGACAAACATGGCCTTACCTTTCACCGTTGAGCCTTCAGCGACGCGTTTTTCATAGTGTTTAGCAAAGTCTTCCGCCAGCGACTTCAGGCGATCCTCATCTCCGAGGATTGCGTTCATGGTGGCGCTGGCTTTTTTGCTTTCGTCGATCTGCCACTCATTAGTGCCCGCGTTAGCGCACTCTTCGTAATATTTCTCTACCTCTTCCAGCTTGCTGGCATCCAGGATCACTTTTGCTGCGCGACCTTCATAGACGATGCGTACCGTAATCTCATCCTGAACGGATTCGGTCATGGTGTAGCTGTCCACTACCGCGCCGAAGACATCCAGCGTGGCGTCTACAGGCGTCCCGGTAAAACCGACATAGGTGGCTGCTGGCAGCGAGTCGTGCAGATATTTGGCAAAGCCCCAGGTCTTGCGTACCTTTCCGCTCTCTTTATCGACGATCACTTTTTGATCCAGATTGACCTGGCTGCGGTGCGCTTCGTCAGAGATACAAATGACGTTGTTTCGCTCGGAGAGCAATTCGGTGTCTTCAGTAAATTTATGGATGGTGGTCAGGAAGACGCCGCCGCTATTACGACCGGCAAGCTTTTCCCGCAGATCGTCGCGGCTGGTGACGGGCTCCACGGTATCGTCACCGATATAATTTTTGGCATTACACATCTGCGTGGAGAGCTGATCGTCCAGATCGGTACGGTCAGTGATCAGCACGATGGTCGGGCTGGCAAACTCGACGCTTTTCATTAACAGGCGGGTTAAGAACTGCATGGTGTAGCTCTTACCGCAGCCCGTGGCGCCAAAGTAGGTGCCGCCTTTACCGTTACCGTAAGGTTTACGCGCCCGCTCAATGCTGTAGTAGAGCTTACGCGCCGCGTAGTACTGCGGATAGCGGCAGCAGATTTTCACTTCGTGTTTGGCTTTATCCGGGAAGCAGATAAAGTTTTTAATCACATCCAGCAGGCGTACCGGGTGAAATAGTCCCTGAATCATTGCGTGCAGGGAAGGAATGCCGTCCTGCTCTCGGTTTTCGTTACCGGTGACTTTACGCCAGGAGTAGAAATACTCATAAGGCGCAAACAGGTTGCCCATGCGGTTATTCACGCCGTCGCTGATGATGCACAGCGTGTTATAGACAAACAGCTGCGGAATATCGCGACGATAGCGGGTGCATAGCTGCTTATACGCATCACCAATATTGGCTTCCTGCTCGCGAACGGCGCTTTTAAATTCGAACACCACCAACGGTAGGCCGTTGATATACAGGATGGCATCCGGAATGCGCGGCTGGTTTTCTTTGCCGGTGATGGTCAGCTGATTAACGATCTTTACGCGGTTTAACGGTTGGATAAGATAGCTTGCAGGCGTTTCAGCAGCCTGTTGCAGTGGTTCCTCTTCGTTATCGAATAGCTCACGCAGCGCGGCGGGCAGGTGCCGGGTATCGAGCAGTTCGATATAGAGATCTTTCTGCTGACGGTCGTCGCGTTTAAACAGGAAGCCATTTGCCAGCCAGGTGCAAAAGATCTTATTGCTTTCGTAGAGATCGGAAGCGGGAAGGGTAGCGAACTGTTTAATCAGCCGCTGGATTTCGTCTTCCGTAATACTGTCGGCCTGATAGCGGGATGCGAGATAGTGGTGAAGATCGTCTTCAATTATCACCTGATCGAGGCTGGAACGCGGCACATTGTCGCCTGTCAGGTGCTGGTAGCCCTGCTCCTGTAGCAGTTCAATTATTGCCTGTTCTAACTTCGCTTCACTGAATGAGAGATGCATATCCCGCTCCGGCCCTGGCTGGTTTTCTGGTAAGTGCTCCTGTAATAAGAGGAAACCTTACCAGAAAGCCCCTGATTTTACAGGGGCAAAAATGCGTTATGCGGCTTCGGTTTGTTTGATGATGTCGGGGAGATCTTCCAGGGACAGCTCGCCGGAGATGAGTTTGGGGAGCAGGGTGTCGCGGAAGTTTGTTAATGCAGTTATTTGCCGTGCATTGCTAACTACTTTTTCAAAATGTTGGTGAGCTAATCGTGTAAATTCAGCTAATATATTTTTAGACGGAATAACTAAATTAATAGTTTTAAAGGCGCTTTTGCTAATTTCTGCAAATGTCGTTCCTCCAGCCATTCCCTTGATATCATCCATAATATTTTCAAGCCAGTAGATAATATATTCTGGCGATAAATTTTTAGATGAAGGAATGGCTATATAACCTTGGTTTATAGCCATAGGTGTTTTAGCTAGAGCTAAATATCCTATTGGTGCTCGTGATGACATCAAAACTGTATCAGTTGGTAATAAACCAGATGAAATTTTTATCAAACCTAACTCTGTGATTTTTTTGCTGGTATCCAGTAATACCTTACTTTCATTACCTGTTAAGTCTTTAGGTGTTGTCCAATGAATAGTGCCGTTTTCCCAAAAATCTGCATTTGAAGTGCTTGGCGTTGAACCACCTTTCACAACTAATTCATCGCCAGCAGTGGATATTTTCCAACCTTTCGGCACCCAACCCAACTCTGTTTCTTCAAATTCAGCAGGGAACTGTGTACGAATATCCGCCGGAAGTGGTTTGAAATCTGCACTATTGCGTACTTTTTGACGCAGGTCGGCGCGAGATTGCAGCGGTTCCGGGATTAGATTTCCCGCATCCAGTGCGTTATCAATCACCGGGTCGAAATCCACAAACCAGGATTTGAACAGGGTTTGGGACATTTGTTCTAGGGTTTGATTGATTAATAAATTAGTATTTTGCTTGTTAATCAAATTAAACGCTATTTCAACAATAGAGTCCTGTATTTCTCGTTCAGGTAATTCTAGTTCAAAAAGACCTAAAACTTTAGCATTAGCTCCTGCCTGAGCTGAGCCAGATTTCACTGACTCGACAAAACTCCACCATTCTGGCGTCCTCATTTGTAGCCATACAAATAAGGGGTTTGCCTTAGTGCTATCGACTCGAAAACGAATAAGATATGATGCAAAGACGGCTTTAACATCAGAGTCGAAAATATAATTCTCCCCAGTACTGTTACCCGTTCTTGCTATAACAATATCACCTTTTTCGAGTAGGTATTTATGCGTATCATTTTTGCTTATTTCGCAAAATGGTACATGATCCCAGCTAACTGTACCGCCTTGTATATCGGTAATACGGAGAAATTTAGGGCCGATCTCTTTCGAGGTTGCACTGGCTGTATAACCGTATGATATATCGGTGCATATTTCAGACAGTTTGATATTATTCCCCATAACCCAGCGCCTCCAGGTTCTGACGAATCGCTTTATCCAGCTCTTCCGCCCGCTTCATTTGCTCAAACAACGTCTTCGACAACTCTCTCATTTTAGTTTCAAACGCCACGCCGTCATCTTCTTGCTCAGCAGCACCGACATAGCGGCCCGGGGTCAACACATAGTCATTAGCCTTGATCTCTTTAATCGTGGCGACCTTGCAGAACCCAGCCTGGTCTTCATATTGCGCCAGCTTGCTGTCGCCGCGCTTAACGCGCTCGGCCAGCTCTTCCGGCGTGCTGCGCCACGCATGGTAAGTATCTGCGATGGTGGCGATATCGTCCGCCGTCAGCTCTTTGGTGGTGCGGTTCATCATGGTGCCGAGTTTACGCGCATCGATAAACAGCGTTTCGCCCTGACGGTTGCGGTAGCCTTTAGCCGGATCGGCAGCCTTCGATTTGGTCATAAACCACAGGCAGACCGGGATCTGGGTGGTATAGAACAGCTGGCCGGGCAGGGCGATCATGCAGTCGATCAGATCGTTTTCGATCATCTGCGCGCGGATCTCGCCTTCGCCGCTGGTATTTGAACTCATCGAACCGTTCGCCAGCACAAAACCGGCGGTACCGTTGGCCGACAGCTTGGAGAGCATATGCAAAATCCAGCCGTAGTTGGCGTTGCCGGTTGGCGGAGTACGGTAGCCTGCAAAGCGCGGATCGTTGGTCAGCTCGGCGTCGTTACGCCAGTCTTTCAGGTTAAACGGCGGGTTTGCCAGAATGTAGTCGGCTTTTAAATCCGGGTGTTGGTCGCTGAAGAAGGTGTCCGCCGGGCGCTCGCCAAGGTTGGCGGAAAGACCGCGAATCGCGAGGTTCATCTTCGCCAGCTTATAGGTGGTGGCTGTCAGTTCCTGACCGTACAGGGCGATATCGCGGCTTTTCCCCTGATGGCTTTCAACAAACTTCACAGACTGCACAAACATCCCCGCTGAGCCGCAGCATGGGTCATAAATTTTGCCCTGGAACGGTTCGAGCATTTCGGTCAGCAGCGTCACCACGCATTTTGGCGTATAGAATTCACCGCCGCCTTTGCCTTCGGTGGCGGCAAACTTGCCGAGGAAGTATTCGTATACGCGGCCGACCAGGTCTTCTTTCGACAGCGCTTCAACGTCGGTTTCATGCGCCAGCGTTTCGATATTGTCGATAGTGTCGATCAGCGATGCCAGCTTCTTGGTTTCCAGATCCTGACGGCTGAAGTAGTTATCCGGCAGCGCGCCTTTCAGCGTCGGGTTGCGCTTCTCAATAGTAGAAAGGGCATCATCAATCAGGACGGCGAGATTATCCTGTTTGGCGTTCTGTTTGATGAACGACCAGCGCGCCTTTTCCGGCAGGTAGAAGATATTGTCCTGCTGATAGAAGACCTCCATTTCCAGGAAGTCTTCCTGGCCTTCGTCCTTCATTTTTTGACGACGGGCCTCGAACTTATCGCTGATAAATTTCAGGAACACGAGGCTCAGTACAACGTGTTTGTACTCGGAGGATTCAACGCTACCGCGAAGCTGGTTCGCGGTATCCCATAATGTGTCTTCAAAGCCTTTCTTTGCTTTGGCTTTTTTTGTTGGTGCTTTGGCCATGATGAACTCAATCAGGAAAAATATGGCGTCTATTGTAGCGATTAAGACGTTAAATTTCGCCTTTTAATCCCTCTTCCAGCTCATCAAAAACCTGTAAATCCACATCCAGCAGCTCGACCGCGTTGCTGCGTCGAATGCCAACATTATTCTCAATCAGCAGTTCAAGCAGCCGGTCACCATCTATCAAGGTAATAGGAGCCGCACCGGGATGCAGAGCCGCTTTTTCACAGTTCCCGGCAAAACGCCCGGTGGTGATGAGCGTGCCCCGGATCGCGCTGTGATAAGGCAACGCACCGCGTAACTGGTCGATAACAGGACGGGTAATATTGCTCTGCATACGCTTAACCTGCACCACTTCCGTAATGGTGGTAATGCCCACCTGAACTCTGCCGACAACGTCGACGCCCTTATCGCCCGACGCTTTGGTCACTTCCACCTGTTCATAACCCATCGCTTCCAGAAGTTGACCAATCAAATGCTCAAACTTGTAGGGATTCATGGTGCTGATTTGTTCGCGAAGCTGCTCTTTTTGCTGCTGGTTGTAGCGCTTCACCGCGTCCAGAAGTTCTTTTCGCGGATCGGCTTTTCGGGCCGGTAACGCATTCGCTAACCATGCCCGGCCTTTATCGGTGATGTAGTAACTCATCCCTTCACGGGCGACCATATCGCGATCGATCAGGTTGTAGAGGCGCGAGTAGAGCGTGCTTTTGATAGAACTGGTAGAAGCGAACTTTGAATGCTGGTGTAAAAAAGCCTGCCATTCCGGGAGTAAGTCAGCACGACGGGACATTTCACGTCCTGCAAGCAGTTCAAGGAGTTGCAGTAACCCTTCTTTATCGTCGAGCGCGCGTAACGTGGCATCATCATTATTCAGAAATTGCTGCCCGCGCTGGGTAGGGACCCAGGTATCTTTCTGCGTCGTTTCCATCAGCTCGAAGACAGAAGAGTTAAGAAACAAATAGCTACCGTAGCTATGGCGCGGATTGAGGATGTGATTATCCTGATTCCAGATCCGCAGCGCGATCTCAGCGTCTTCGCCTTTCAGGCGTTCGTTGATCCACATATCAGGTTCAGACCAGTCAACCGGATTTTGCGGCGTGCCGGTTTGTTCCTGAATCGCATTGATCATGTTACGTACAGAATTCACTGAATAGCCGGAGACGGCTTTCATCATTGCCTGAACCTGCGCATAGGTTGGAAAAAGTGGCGTAATGACTTTGTAATTTTTCACGTTGTTCCCTTAACGATTGCTGTGGCGTTAGCTTGCCACGTCAGGGAGGAAATACTAATAGCTAAGTCACTTATTTTGTAAGGTAATAAAGGCGTTGCTTTCTATAGGGGCAACACACTATTTGCCAGCACCCGCCACAGCACCCACCCGCCAAACCCCATCAGCACCACGCCCGCCGTGCGCTCAATCCACCACAGCGAACGGCTGAGCTTCTGTTGCACCGCCGATAGCCCCATCATCGACACCAGCGCCAGATCCCACGCCAGCACCACCATCACCATCCAGACGCCGCAGGTCGCCTGCTGAAGCAGCGTGACGTCCGGCCCGAGTAACGCCGTCATCAGCGCCAGGTAGAACAGCGCATTTTTTGGATTTAACAGCGCCGATCCCAGCCCCAGCAGGATCTGCTTGATCAGAGAAGGGCACCGCTGTCGAGTTTTTGCAAGCGCCAGCGCCTGCGGTTGGCTGCGCACCAGATACGAGCCGATCCACAGCAGGTACAGCGCCCCGCATACCTCGATAAGCGTAAACAGCCACGTAAACTGGCGCAGCGCGTTCCAGCCGATAATCACCAGAACAATATAGAGCGCGTTACCCGCGGCGATGCCGACGCACAGCCCGGCGCTGCCGCGCAGCCGATAGCGCGCCGCGTAGCCCACAAGCAGGAAAAAATCCGGACCCGGGCTCAACAGCGCAACAAAATGCGCCAGCGCCAGAGCGAGAAAAGCGGAAGGGAAGAACAGTTCCATAGCGACCTCAGTTAACCATCTGAGGACAGGCTACGGCGCTGCAGAACCTATTTATTGTCTGATATTGATCGGCCCGTGGCGTACTGGCGCGGCGTGGCGGCGGTATAGCTGACGAAGGTCTTATGAAAATGGCTCTGGTCGGCAAAGCCGCTCTGGTAGCTGACGTCGGCGATGTCGTCCCCGGCACGTAGCCGCGCTTTGGCGAACTCCACGCGGGAGATGTTGAGGAAGCTGCCCGGCGTCAGGCCGGTGTCCTGCCGGAAGGTACGGATCAGCGTCTCCTTGCGCAGCGAGAAGCGTTGGGCAAGTTCGTCAAGCGAAGGCGGTGCGGCCAGGTCGGCAAGAAACGCCTCCTGAACCTGCTGGCTGGTTGGGCGAAGCGCGTCTGCGTTATCCGCGCAGCGGGGAAGGGCAGAAAGCAGCGCCTCCACGGACGCTGGAGACATTGTCTTAACGACGTCCAGGTAATGGGCAAACAGGGCAGGGTTACGAATCACCTGTAGCGCCAGAGGAAGATCGGTGTCGATATAGAGCATATGGTAGCTGCGCGGCTGCCCGTCGACGGGGTTGCAGCTGTGCGGCACATAAGCCGGGATCGCAATGAGGTCCCCGGGATGAAGAATGTACTCTTGGTCATGGCACACGCAGCAGGTCTGGCCCTCAACAATCGCGCCGATGGAGAGCTGAGGGTGACTGTGGCGTTTGTACGCCTGCGTGCTTTGCCAGGTGCTGCGCAGCTCAAGGCCCCTGGCGCGGTGAAAAGTCTGGCGAACGTATCGGGTATCGGTCATGGAAACTCCTTCTGGACGTTTTTTATACCACGTCAGCGAACCGTCCGGCACTGCTTAACTCAGAACCTTCCGGATATACCCAACTTTACGTCCACAGCCAGTCATGTTGACTACCCTTAATACCCTAAGCGGTAAAACATGGAGATTCGATATGGCTTATCAGACAGTAAATCCTGCCACTAACCAGCTCATCAAAGAATACCCCTCACATACCGACGCGGATATCGAAGCGGCGCTGAAGGCGGCCGATGCGCTTTACCATTCGGAATGGGCGAAAGGCGACATCAGCCAGCGCCTGCCGGTGCTGCATAAGCTTGCCGACCTGATCGACGAGCGCGTGGAGGAGCTGGCCAAAATCGCCAGCCAGGAGATGGGTAAGCTCATCGAACAGAGCCGCGGCGAGGTGAAGCTTTGCGCGCAGATCGCCCGCTACTACGCCGACAACGCGAAGCAGTTCCTCGCCCCGGTGAAGTACGACTCTGAACTTGGGGAAGCGTGGGTGGAGCATCACCCCATCGGCGTGCTGATGGCCGTCGAGCCGTGGAACTTCCCCTACTACCAGCTGATGCGCGTCCTGGCACCAAACCTGGCGGCGGGTAACCCCGTTATCGCCAAGCATGCCAGCATCGTGCCGCACTGCGCCGAGACCTTTGCGCATCTGGTGCGCGAGGCGGGCGCGCCGGAAGGGGCGTGGACGAACCTGTTTATCTCGTCCGAACAGGTGGCGAATATCATCGCAGACGATCGCGTGCAGGGCGCAGCGCTAACCGGCTCCGAAAAGGCGGGCAGCGTGGTGGCCGCGCAGGCGGCGAAGCACATTAAGAAATCGACCCTCGAACTGGGTGGTAACGACGTCTTCGTGGTGCTGGACGACGCGGACCTGGATAAAGCGGTTAAGATTGGCGTGAATGCGCGGCTCAACAACGCCGGGCAGGTCTGTACCGCGGCGAAGCGCTTTATCCTGCATGAAAAGATTGCGGATGCCTTCCTCAGCAAATTTACCGAGGCGTTTAAGCAGGTGAAGATTGGCGATCCGCTGGACGAGAGCACCACGCTGGGGCCGCTCTCTTCCAAAGATGCGCTGGAAACGCTGACCAAACAGGTTAACGAGGCGGTGAAAAACGGTGCCACGCTGCACTATGGCGGCAAGCCGGTGCAGCGCGACGGGAGCTTCTTCGAACCGACGATCCTGACGAATATATCGCGTGAGAACCCGGCGTACTTCGAAGAGTTTTTCGGCCCGGTTGCGCAGATGTACGTGGTGAAAAACGACGACGAGGCGGTCGCGCTGGCGAACGACTCCCACTACGGCCTGGGCGGGGCGGTGTTCAGCCAGGACATCGAGCGCGCGAAGAAAATGGCGTCGCGGATCGAGACCGGGATGGTGTACATCAACTGGCTCACCGATACCGCAGCAGAGCTGCCGTTCGGCGGCGTGAAGCGTTCCGGCTACGGACGCGAGCTGTCGGATCTGGGGATCAAAGAGTTTGTGAACCAGAAGCTGGTGGTGGTGCGTAAGTAAGAGGTAATAAAAAAACCTGCCGGTTGGCAGGTTTTTTCAGTTGATTACTGTACTTCGATCTTGTCCCAGCCGCTTTTGAACATGCAGCTGTCGACTAACGTATCCCGGCGATATTCATTCGCGTCTTCAACCGTGTAGCTCGTGGAAATATCCTTTTTCTTGTTCTTTTTGTCCGTTTTTTCCGAGCTCGAACCGGTCACTACGTTATCCGGAGGCAGATCGATCAGGGCCTGCGCTTCGCATTCCGTGAGCTTTTTATTCATCTCAGCGTCGCTCACGCCCGGTTTTACCCATTTGTACTGGACGCAGCCGGTGAGCATCAGCGTGAGGCTCAGAACGCAAAGCGCGGTAATGCGGTGTTTCATCAGAAGCTAACTCCACCGCCGACATATGCGCCATCAATCAGGGTGTGGTTTGGACGACCATCTTTACCGTCAACGCTCACGTGGCGGTAGCCTACTTTCAGCGTAACCGGTTTGATTGGGGTCCAGCTTACGCCGCCGTTAGCTTCAACGTAGTTTTTCACGCTGTTGTTCAGGCCTTCTGGTGCCGCATAGCCTTCGCCATAGACGTGGATGCTGTCGGTCAGCGCAACGTTTACGCCGCCGCCAATCGGGAAGGCCACGCCGTTATCGCCTTTTTTCGGGCCGATGTAGATGGCTTTTGCGCCTGCATTCAGCATCACCGGGCCCACTTCCAGGTTGTAGCCTGCGCCCACGCCACCGGTCTGGGTACCGTCGTCGGTGTTTTTCAGCCAGTTACTTTCGAGATAAACACCGGATGAGGATTTGCCCATTTCCAGGTTGAGGTTGGTAAAGTTTTTACCTTGCTCAATGCTGCCGCCCATTGCCAGTGCGGAACCCGAGATGGCGGTCAGTGCAGAAAGAAGAAGAATGTTCAGTTTTTTCATGTTTCGTGCCTCATCATCAAATTAATCTGGGGGCACCTTAACAAGCGATGTTTATGACTGCAAATGTGATGCAAATCGACTTTTCATGCTGTAATTGTTAATTCTTTTATCTTTATTTGTAACGCTTAAGTTGGGTTGTCGGTGTGTCAACGCGCAAATTTGAGGTGTTGAGGAACAGTTTAATTTTTTGACTAAACGAAATCTGAACGAGGCAGGGATAGTGATTTGATATGCATTAATTGCGCTTCTAATACTTTCCAATTCCATTTCTAAAATCACATAAAAAAACAAATTTTTACATTTTTATGGTCATTATTTGTTCAGGTGTCCGGCCACGTTTCCTTTCCATGTCATTTTTCTGACACGTTTGTTCATTACGTTGTGGGCTTCACTTTCCGGATGCTAACAATATGAAAAGAAAAATCATTCCTGTGCTTATCGGCAGTACGCTCTCTTTCTCTGGCCTGGCGGCGCAGCCCACGGCTGAGCACTATGTTGTCAGCTTCCCTGACGGCTCACACGTGAAATACAGCGGCGCGTTTGCCGGTGCGTTTCCGAATGGACTCCCGGTAGGGATTGGCTCCGGCCTGCTGTTTACGGGCAAGCAGGGCGATGCTCTGACCTTCGCGACCGTAACCGATCGCGGTCCTAACGCCGATGCGCCCAAAATGGGTAAAAACGAAGCCAAAATTTTTGTCACGCCGGATTTCGCGCCGCTGCTGATGACCATCCGCGTTCAGAACGGCAAAGCGGAGGCAACGGATGCCCGCCCGCTGCATGATGATAAAGGCGAGATTAACGGCCTGCCGCTGCAAAGCGGCGTGATTGGAGCCACCAACGAGGTGGCGTTCAGCGATACCCTCAACATTCTGAAGGGTGACAACCGCGGGCTGGACACGGAAGGCATCACCCCGGACGGCAAGGGCGGCTTCTGGCTGTGCGACGAGTATGGCCCATTCCTGATTAACGTCGACAGCAAAGGGAAAATTCTGGCGATCCACGGGCCGCAGGCGGCGGAAGGGGAAAAATCCATCGCGGGCGGTCTGCCAAACGTTATCAAATGGCGCCAGCCGAACCGGGGCTTTGAAGGCCTGACCCGGATGCCGGACGGGCGGATTATCGCCGCCGTGCAAAGCACGCTGGATATCGACGGTAAGAGCAAAAAGCAGGCGCTGTTTACGCGTCTGGTCAGCTTCGACCCGGCGACCGGGAAAACGGCGATGTATGGCTACCCTATCGACAGCGCGGCCTACAGCAAAAACAGCGACGCCAAAATCGGCGACATCGTGGCGCTGGACGACCAGCACATCCTGCTGATTGAACAGGGTGAGGATAAAAATGACGCGATGCGTAACCTTATCTACAAGGTGGATCTCAGCAAGGCGAGCGACCTGACCGCTTTCGACAAGCCGGGCGAGTACCCGGAGTTTGATGATGAGAAAACCCTGGCACAGCGCGGCATTACCCTTGCTGCAAAAACGCAGGTCGTCGATCTGCGCGCGCTGGGCTGGAAGCAGGAGAAGGCCGAAGGGCTGGCGCTGATCGACGGCAAACGGCTTGCGGTGGCGAACGATAACGACTTTGGCGTGAAGGTGGCGATGCAGCATCCGGTCGAGGGCAAAAAGCTCAAGGACTATCGGGTTAACGAGGAAGGCAAGCTGACGCTGGATGATAAACCGGTGGAAACTACGCTCAGCGTGAAGCCGCTGAAGAAGCCGGAGTCAGAGAGCGAGCTGTGGATTGTGACGCTGCCGGAGGCGTTGAAATAATTTTATCCCTCATCCTAACCCTCTCCCCAAAGGGGAGAGGGGAAGCAAGGCGGTTATTTCTTCAGACCCGCAAACGCTGCTCGGATTTCTTCTTCCGGCAGCTGTATACCAATAAACACCATCACGCTGTGCGGCGCTTCATCGCCCCACGGGCGGTCCCAGTCGGCGCTGTACAGGCGCTGTACGCCCTGAAACAGCAGGCGGTTCGGCTCGCCGTCGATCCACAGCATGCCTTTGTAGCGCAGCAGCTTGTCGGCAAACGACAGCAGCAGGTTCTCCATCACGCGGGAGACCTCGCTGATGTCCACCGGATAGTCCAGCTCCACCACAATCGACGCCACGTCGTTTTGCTTGTCTCCCATAAAGTGGAAGCGCGGTTTCGTGGTGACGTTCTCCTCCAGCATAAAGCCGTTGGTGTTAAACAGCTGGGATAGATCGATATCGCCATGCGTCACCGTGTAAATCGGCGCGCGCGAGTTGATGCGCGTCAGGCGCTCGCGGAGTTTTTCGCTGTCGCCTGCCACGTCGGTTTTGGTCAGCAGAATGCGGTCGGCGTAGCCCACCTGAGACTGGGCAATGGTGAACTGGTTCATCTGCTCGTCGGCGTGGACCGCGTCTACCAGGGCAATCACCCCGTCCAGCAGGTAGCGCTGGCAAAGAATATCGTGCGAGAAAAAGGTCTGAATAATCGGGCCGGGGTCGGCCATGCCGGTGCACTCGATCACCAGACGGTCGAAGCCGATGTCACCGCGATCGCGGCTGTCGAGCAGGTCCAGCAGGGCGTCTTCCAGCTCGTTAGAGCGGGTGCAGCAGATGCAGCCGTTGGTCAGGGTTTTGATTTGCGTGGCGCGGTCTCCGATTAATTGATCGTCAACGGAGACTTCGCCAAATTCGTTTTCGATGACGGCGATTTTGAAGCCGTGCTGCTCGTTCAGAATGTGGCGCAGCAGGGTGGTTTTACCGGCGCCGAGGAAACCGGTCAGCAGGGTAACGGCAATCGGGGTCATGGTCTCTCCTTTAGCAGCAGCGGACGCCGCCTTCTCCACTTCCGCCGTAGCGCGCTTCCTGACGCTCGCGGAAGAATTCGGTGTAGGTCATATACGGCTTATCCGGATGGTTGGTCTTCATATGCTCAACGTAGTTGTCATAGTCCGGAATGCCAATCAGCATCTTCGCCGCCTGACCGAGGTATTTTTTTGCTTCGCCTAAGTTACCAAACATAGTCCATCCTGATAAGAACAAAGCCCCGCCGGAGCGGGGCTGAATACAACCAGATTAATGGTGTGAAGAGGTCTTCACGCCGCCTTCCGGCACCGGCACGTACGGGGTCTCTTTATCCGTACGGCCTTCGGTGTTGCGCACTTTCATCCAGGTTTTGATGCCGTAGAAGATAATGCTGTACACCACCACCAGGAACAGAATGCTCAGACCCGCGTTAGTGTAGTTGTTCACCACGATATGGTTCATGTTGGCAATCTGTTGCGCGGTCAGATCCGCGCCGCCTGCGGCAATCTTCTCTTTGTACTGGTTAGCCATGAAGAAGAAGCCTTCCAGCTGCGGGTTGGTGCTGAACAGCTTCAGGCCCAGCGCCCAGGTGGTGCAGAGCAGCAGCCACAGCGCAGGAACCACGGTCACCCAGATGTATTTGGTGCGCTTCATCTTCACGAGGACGACGGTACCGAGCACCAGGGCAACGGCTGCCAGCATCTGGTTAGAGATACCGAACAGAGGCCACAGGCTCTTCACGCCGCCGAGCGGGTCGACAACGCCCTGATACAGCAGGTAGCCCCACAGGCCTACGCACCCGGCAGTACCCAGAACACCCGCTACCAGAGAGTCGGTTTTCTTAAGGAACGGCACGAAGTTGCCCAGCAGATCCTGCAGCATGAAGCGGCCCGCACGGGTACCGGCATCCAGCGCGGTGAGGATGAACAGCGCTTCGAACAGAATACCGAAGTGGTACCAGAAGCCCATGTCCGCCCACGGCAGCACTTTGTGGAACACGTGTGCGATACCCACGGCCAGCGTCGGCGCGCCACCTGCGCGGTTCAGCACGGACGGTTCGCCAATGTCCTTCGCGGTCTGCATGATCTGCTCAGGCGAGATCACGAAGCCCCAGGAGCTGACGGTCGCCGCCGCGTGTGCGCTGGCCTCTTTCAGCTGCGCCATGATCAGCGCGGTATTTTCCCCGCCCATCTCATGCAGGTTTGGCATGGTGATGCCCAGACCCGCCGGTGGAGTGTTCATCGCGAAGTACAGGCCTGGCTCGATAATCGAGGCCGCAACCAGCGCCATGATCGCCACGAAGGACTCCATCAGCATCGCGCCGTAACCGATAAAGCGCGCGTCGGTTTCGTTAGCCATCAGCTTCGGCGTGGTGCCGGAGGCGATCAGCGCGTGGAAGCCAGACACGGCGCCGCAGGCGATAGTGATAAACAGGAACGGGAACAGGGCGCCTTTCCACAGCGGACCGGTGCCGTCAATGTACTGGGTTACCGCCGGCATTTTCAGCTCAGGGTTGATGATCACAATCCCGATTGCCAGCCCGACGATCACGCCGATTTTCAGGAAGGTCGCCAGGTAGTCGCGCGGAGCCAGAATCAGCCACACCGGCAGCAGGGCAGAAACGAATGCGTAACCGATCAGCGCGAAGGTGATGGTGGTGTCTTTAAAGGTCAGCGCCGGGCCCCAGTACGGGTCGTGCGCAATCACGCCGCCGAAGTAGATGGAGGCGACCAGCAGCACGATACCGATCACCGATACCTCACCCACGCGGCCAGGGCGCAGGAAGCGCATATAGATGCCCATGAACAGCGCAATCGGTACGGTAGAGCAGACGGTGAAGACGCCCCACGGACTTTCGGCCAGCGCCTTCACCACGATCAGCGCCAGCACCGCGAGGATGATGATCATGATCAGGAAGCAGCCGAAGAGGGCGATAGTGCCCGGCACGCGGCCCATCTCTTCTTTGATCATCTCACCCAGCGACGAACCGTTACGGCGCGAGGAGATAAACAGCACCATAAAGTCCTGCACCGCACCCGCCAGCACCACGCCCGCCAGCAGCCAGAGCGTACCTGGCAGGTAGCCCATTTGCGCGGCCAGTACCGGGCCAACCAGCGGGCCAGCACCGGCGATAGCGGCAAAGTGGTGACCAAACAGCACGTAGCGGTTGGTTGGCACGTAGTTCAGACCGTCATTGTTAATGACCGCCGGGGTGGCGCGCGTCGGGTCGAGCTTCATGACCTTCTGCGCGATGTATAAGCTGTAGTAGCGATAGGCCACAAGGTAGACGGAGACCGACGCGACCACGATCCACAGGGCGCTGACGTGTTCGCCCCGGCGTAATGCGACAACCGCCAGACAGAAAGCACCGAGGATCCCGAGTAAGGCCCAGGGCACGTGCTTAAGTAGTTTTTTAGTATCCATAGTAAGACCTGGTTTTTTATGTAAAGAAAAAAGGGTCAGGGTTCGTTGTGAGGAGGTATTGATTAATGCTGGAGCGATCGTGCCAGATCCGCGCGCGCGTAAAGGACGATAAATGAGTGAGTGGTTGAAAGTGATGGGTGAGCGGTCAAAGGACGCGGCGAGTGGTTCAGGCTCGCCGCTGGTCGGGGAAATTATGTGATTGAGATCACGTGGTTTTCCGGGCTGCGCTCCATCGACAGGTAGCTTTCCAGCGTCTTGATGAGCTTCTCCTTCAGCCAGCTTGGCTCCAGGATCTGAATATTCGGCAGCCAGTAGAACAGCAGCGGCAGGATCTGGTTTTCGTGTGCCGCCTGGCAGCGCAGCGTGACGCCGCCGCGCCGCTCCTCCAGCAGCTCCTGTTCCGGCAGGAGATCGCGGCGCAGGAAGTAATGTGAAATATTATCCTTAATGAATATTTTCACGGTGAAAGTAGTTTCGGACACCCACGGGTCGAGGCTTTTTTCCAGCAGTTCCCGAACATTTTCATCAGGAGTAAAAAAGGTTTTTTGAACATCAAACCAGCTAATCTGGCTTAATGAAAAGGATTTCAACCGGCTATTCTCGGTAGCTTGTAAATACCATATATTTTTTTTGTTAATGAGTTTATAGGGATTAATCAGACGGGTTTTACCCTTATAAACGATCTGACAGACATTATGGTTCTTAATCGATTTCTCGATTTTCGCTAAATGGCGGCGGATATCACGCTGCACCGTGTGCTCTGCGTCATTACCGAGGATAAGAATATGGTTTTCGTCGACGCGCGCCTCCAGCTTTTGCCAGAAGTCCGTATTTCTTTCAGGGAAAAAGTTATCGGCATTCAGGAAGTTAGCCAGAGCATGATGTAATCCCTGCCCGCCGGGAGATTGGGCGGAATGGATCAGTCGATATAGCCCGTTACCGGTATGTTCAACAATGGGCGAGAGCGCATTTAAATCCCGGTAGACGGTGCGCTCGGTAATTTTAAATTTCTCCATTAGCGCACTGCGGTTTACCACCCCGTGTAAATGTAGCTCAAGGAGAATATCGACCAGACGTTCAGCCGAGCGGCTCCGCGTCGTTTTAGCCATAAGGTCTTCCTGTATATTGGGTATGCGCTGAACAATGCAAAAGCACTGACCGGAGATGTCAGTATTCAGGCACAGAAAATTTCTCTTATGGATATATAACGGCGTGATTTAGCGGAAACCTTAGGAATTTTTGTAGAAAGCGGCGCTGGCCCGAAAAAAGGCCAGCGCGAGGGGGATCACACGACGGCTTCCATCTCCATCATTACCGGGTGGAAACGGCGCTTAAAGTAGATCAGGCCGTGTCCCGCGTCACTCAGGATGATATTTTTCACTTCGACAAGATAAACCAGATGCGTGCCGATGGTTTGCACCTGGGTAATCTCGCCTTCCAGACTCGCCAGCGCGCCTTTCAGCACCGGCTGCCCCAGCGGGCCTTTCTGCCAGCAGGAGAGGGCAAAGCGCTCCTCCATTGCCATCCCGGTCATCCCGGCGAAGTGGCGGGCCATGATCTCCTGCTCGTGGTTCAGCACGTTGACGCACAGCCTGCCGTTGCCCTGAAAGACCGGGTTCATGGCGCTGTTGGCGTTAATGCAGACCATGACCGACGGCGGGGTATCCGTCACCGAGCAGACGGCGGTGGCGGTAATGCCGCAGCGTCCGGCATCGCCCTCGGTGGTGACCACATTGACCGCCGCCGACAGGCTGCTCATTGCGTCGCGAAAACGCAGGCGTTGTTCATCTGAATGCATTGTAACCTCCCGCTGCGCTATTTCAGCAGCTTGTCGAGCATGTTGATATCGCTGTTGTTGTGCAGGTGCGGCACGGTCCAGCCGTGCTGGTCGTACTCGGACATGCAGCGGTCGACCATTGCCATCATCTTGTCCATATTTCCGGAGCTTTGCGCCTGACGCAGGCATTGCAGGCGGATCTCATCCTGGCTGCCGGAGTAGTTGATTTCGTACAACTCGTGACGACCGCCAAATTCGCTGCCGATGGCGTCCCACATCAGTTTCAAAATCTTGATGCGTTCGACGTGATCCATTCCGTTGGAGCCGCGCACGTACTTCGCCAGATACTGGTCGATCTGCGGGTTGTTCAGGTCCCGCGCGCTGGACGGCAGGTAGATCAGCCCGGAGGTCACGTTGCGTTCAATGATGTGCTTGATCTTCGCGTAGGCCATCGGGGCCATCACGCGGTAGGTTTGCAGCGCCGCGTGGTCCGGCAGGTACGCGCCGTTCACCCACGGCGTGGCTTCGGAGCACATGGAGTCGCTCAGCGCCCAGAACATATTGCGCCAGGCCACTACTTCACCGAGATCCGCCTGCACGCCGCGGAACTCCAGGGTACCGGTGCACTCCAGGGATTTCTTCAGCAGGGCGGTGATGAAGTCGAGCTTCACCGCCAGACGTACGCAGGCCTGCAGCGGGTACATGCGGGCGAAGCCGCCCTCCATCGTCCAGCGACGGCAGCGGTCGAAATCGCGGTAGATCAGCACGTTTTCCCACGGGATCAGCACGTTATCCATCACCAGGATCGCGTCGTTCTCGTCGAAGCGGCTGGAGAGCGGGTAGTCGTACGGGGAGCCGGTTGCGCCTGCCACCATCTCATACGAGGCGCGGGAGATCAGCTTCACGCCTTCGGCATCCATCGGCGCGACGAACATCAGCGCGAAGTCCGGGTTTTCGCCCATCACCTGCGCGGAGCCAAAACCGATCATGTTGTAGTGGGTCAACGCCGAGTTGGTTGCGACGACTTTCGCACCGCTGACGATAATCCCGGCATCGGTCTCTTTCTCCAGCTTGATGTAGACGTCCTTCACCTCGTCCGCCGGCTTGTGGCGGTCGATCGGCGGGTTGACGATGGCGTGGTTAAAGTACAGGCCGGTTTCCTGAATGCGGGTGTACCAGTTCCGGGCGTTCTGCTCGAACTGACCGTAGAAGGCAGGGTTCGCTCCCAGCGCGCAGCCGAACGCCGCTTTGTAGTCCGGCGTGCGGCCCATCCAGCCGTAGCTCAGGCGCGACCACTCGGCGATGGCGTCGCGCTGCTGGCGCAGGTCGTCGGCGCTTTTCGCCACGCGGAAAAATTTGTGGGTGTAGCCGCCGCTGCCGGTGTCGGTGCCCCAGCACAGCGTGTCCTGCATGTCCGGCTTGTGCAGGGCGTCGTACATCTGGGCGATGGACGCCGCCGCATTGCGAAACGCCGGGTGGGTGGTGACGTCCTTAACGCGCTCGCCGTAGATATAAATCTCGCGTCCATCCTGCAGGCTTTTTAAATACTCTTCGCCGGTTAACGGACGTTTGGCATCAGCGCGGAAATCTTCAGGCTTCATAGGGACCTCGTATCGGAAGATGGTTGTTAAATTTATGTTTTGTTTTTGTTGTTTAATTGAAGCGTGAGAGGGGCGGAACGTGAAGGGACGATTGGGACAACGGCGGGTACTTTTCGGGCGGGATTGGGATTTGTGATCTGTGCGGGTTTTTGGCGGGTGGCGCTGCGCTTACCCGCCCTACATACCGCGATGCGCTCAGGAAACCGGTACTTTCTGCGCCCGATACGCGCTGGGCGAGCAGCCCGTCAGGCGATTGAAAAACCGGGCGAAATAGGCCGGATCCTTAAATCCCAGCTGCCAGGCAATCTCGCTGACCGCGCTGTCGGAAAACAGCAGCAGGCGCCTGGCCTCGCGCAGCTGCCGGTCGAAGATAAGCCGTTTCGGCGAGCGGTTGGCGAAGCGGCGGCAGATGTCCGTCAGGCGGGATTCGGTCAGGTGCAGTTCGCTGGCGTATTCCGGTACCGTCCAGTGCTGGTGGTAATGGGTGTCGATCAGCTGGGTAAAGCGCTGGAACAGCTTCAGCTCGCCGCGCATCCCGCTGGCCGCGTGGTCGTCGAGCTTCGCGTTGCGCAGCAGCAGGGTAAATACCGCCTGCGCCAGCAGGACCAGCGTATGCTCACGGCCCGGCAGCTGTTCCGTGGATTCCCGGGCAATGAGCTGCCAGTAGTGCTTCAGCGCCGCCAGCTCGTCAGGCCTGTCGGCAAGCGACAGACAGATCCCCGGCAGGCCGAACGCTTCCCGCGTGCCGGGGTAGAGCACTTCTAACAGCGGCCAGATGAGATCCTCGCGCACCGTCAGCACGTGCCCGTCGCTGTCGGATTCGGTGATAAACGCGTGCGGCACCGACGGCGGCGTCAGCACAAACAGCGGCGCCTGCACCGAATAGCGGTGGTCGTCGAGCTGGAGCTCAATCTGCCCGGTGTCGAGAAAGTGCATCTGAAAGTACTGGTCGTGACGATGCGCCTGCATGTCGCGGCCAAAAAAGGCCGCCATGCGGGCGAACGACTGATAGTGAACGTCGTCGGTGCCCAGACTTTCGTCGTACTCCTTGCTGATATCAATGTTGGCGATAGGGCTCTGGCACATGATCGTTCCTCTGTTGAACCCGCTGCGTCATCGGGATACGCGTCAGCACCAGCGCGCCGACCACCAGCAGACCCGCCACGAACCACAGCCCGGAGCTGAAGCTGCCGGTCGCGTCGCGCAGGATCCCAATCAGCAGCGGGCTGACGGCGGATCCGACATTACCGATGGCGTTGATCACCGCCAGCGCCACCGCGCGGGATTGCAGGCTAATAACCCGATCCGGCGTGGTCCAGAATATCGCCATGGCGGTAAACGATCCGGTTGAGGCCATGATGATGCCAAGCAGTTGGATCAGGCTGTGATCGGTCGCGGAGGCCAGCATCCATCCCGCCGCTGCAAACAGGTACGGCAGGATGGTGTGCCTTTTTCGCTCTTTCAGCCTGTCGGAGCGGCGACTCCACCAGATCATCCCGAGGATGGTACAAAACTGCGGGATCGCCGCCAGCAGGCCAATCACGATATTGCTGCTGCCGGTGTTGAAGCTTTGCAGGATCTGCGGCGTCCAGATGTTGATCGCGCTCAGCGTATTGGTCAGACAGAAGTAGGCCAGCGTGTAGAGCAGCACGGCGGGCGTAAGCACCTCGCGCAGCGTCGAGCGCGGCGTGACGGATTGGGCGATGGCGACCTCCTGCTCGCGCGCGATCATCGTTTTCAGCGCCTGCTTTTCGTCCTCATCCAGCCAGGTGGCCTGATCCGGCGTGTCGTTGAGGTAAAACCAGGTCACCACGCCGAGCACCACCGACGGCAACCCCTCCAGCAGGAACAGCCACTGCCAGCCCTTCAGGTTCCACAGCCCGTCCATCGCCAGAATGTACCCGGAGAGGATCGAGCCGAGCATCATGGTCACCGGCATGGCGATCATAAACAGCGCGTTGGCGCGGGCGCGGTGATAGGCCGGGAACCACCAGGTGAGATAGACCAAAATCCCCGGCAGGAAACCGGCTTCCGCAATGCCCACCAGCATGCGCAGGACGTAAAGCGTTTCGGGGCTGGTGGCGAACATGGTGCAGGTGGACGCGATGCCCCACACCACCATGATCCCGGCGATCCAGCGGCGTGCGCCGACCTTCGCCAGCATGATGTTGCTGGGGATCCCGCACAGCACGTAGGTGACGTAAAACAGCGTCGCGGCCAGGCCAAACATGGTCGACGTGAGGCCCAGATCTTTGCCCATCGTCAGCCCGGCAAAGCCGATGTTAATGCGATCGAGAAACGAGAAAACAAACAGGATAAAGAGAAACACGATCAAACGACGGAACAGCTTATTTATTGCGCGATGTTCTACATCTTTATTATGCAGGGTTGAGGTCGTCATGTTGCGCTCCACATCGTACGTTTAGTAGACGGATTTATTGTTATCAACTGCTGTGGTGACGTCGGTAAAGCGGGCCGCCAGCGCTTCGGCGCTGCGGGCGAGCAGGGTGGTATCCACACCGACCGCCACAAACAATGCGCCGAGGCCGAGATAGCGTTTCGCCAGCTGTTCATTCGCCATCAGGATGCCGGGCGCTTTGCCCGCGCTGAGGATCTGCGCGATCGCCTGCTCGATGGCGGCCTGCACCTCCGGGTGCTGCGGATTGCCGGCAAAGCCCATGTCGGCGCTCAGATCCGCCGGGCCGATAAACACGCCGTCGACGCCTTCCACGTCCAGGATCTGCGGCAGGTTTTTCAGCGCCTCGCGGGTTTCGATCTGCACCAGCACGCACATGGCGTCGTTAGCCTGATGCAGGTAATCCGGGATGCGGTTCCAGCGCGACGCGCGCGCCAGGGCGCTGCCGACGCCGCGAATGCCCGCAGGCGGGTAGCGGGTGGCGCTTACCGCCAGCCGCGCCTCGTCAGCGTTTTGCACCATCGGCACCAGCAGGGTTTGCGCCCCCACGTCCAGCAGCTGCTTGATCTGCACCGGATCGTTCCACGACGGGCGCACCACCGGCTGGCTGGGATAAGGGGCGATAGCCTGTAATTGGGTTAACACGGTCTGGACGCTGTTCGGCGCGTGCTCGCCGTCGATCAGCAGCCAGTCAAAACCGGCCCCGGCCAGCAGCTCTGCGCTGTAGCTGCTGGTCAGCCCCAGCCATAAACCGATTTGCGGGCGGCCCGCCTGCAGCGCCGCTTTGAATGCGTTTTGCATGGTCGCCTCCTTATACAAAGCGGCAGCTGATGGAGCCCATGTTGCCGTAGTCAACATGGAAGGTGTCGCCTCTGCTGGCGGCAACCGGACGGGTAAACGAGCCGCCGAGGATGATTTGTCCGGGCTCAAGCTGCACGTCGTACGGCGCGAGCTTGTTCGCCAGCCACGCCACGCCGTTCGCCGGGTGGTTAAGCACGCCCGCGGCGACGCCGGTCTCTTCGATCACGCCGTTGCGGTAGAGCAGGGCGGAGATCCAACGCAAATCCAGCGCGTCGGGCTTAATCGGACGACCGCCGAGGATCACCCCGGCGTTGGCGGCGTTATCGGAGATGGTGTCGAACACCTTGCGCGGGCGCTGGGTCTCCGGGTCAACGTTGTGGCAGCGGGCGTCGATCAGCTCCAGGGCGGGAATGACGTAATCCGTGGCGTTGTAGACGTCGAAGATCGTGCAGTTCGGGCCGCGCAGCGGTTTTGCCAGCACGAAGGCCAGCTCCACTTCGATACGCGGGACGATAAAGCGGTCGACGGGAATGTCGCTGCCGTCGTGGAAGAACATGTCGTCCAGCAGCGCGCCGTAGTCCGGCTCGCTAATCTGCGAGCTGGCCTGCATCGCTTTCGAGGTGAGGCCAATCTTGTGGCCTTTCAGCACGCGGCCTTCGGCAATTTTCAGGCTCACCCATTCGCGCTGTACGGCGTAGGCGTCTTCGATGGTGATCTCCGGGTACTCCAGCGAGATCGCGCGGATCTGCTCCCGGGACTGTTCCGCCTGATGCAGGCGCTGGGCGATCAGGGTATGGGTGTGTTTGTCCAGCATGGCGATATCCTGTTTTTGCCGGGTGGCGCGTAGCGATCCCGGCCTACGTTCTTGGCCGTTGTAGGCCCGGTAAGCGAAGCGCCACCGGGCGAGCAGACGGCTACTTAAACAACGCGTGCACGTTGTTTTGTTTGTAATTGAGCGTCGGATCGAGTTCTTCCATGGCGAACGACAGCGCCAGATAGCGCTCCGCCATCAGCTCCGCGAAGTGGGTTTTGATCAGCGCAAACAGCATCTCCCCCACGGCTTCCCGGCTCTCCAGGCTGCGCCCGGCGCCGATCTTCAGCGTCATATGCACAAAGGCGTAATCATGCTTACCGTCCGCCATCTGCCAGGTGTCCAGCCAGTGGGCGCGGCTGCGGATGCCGCCGAGCGGGAAGATCCCCGTGGCGGCCAGCGCCTCGTTCACTTTGGCGAACAGCCCCGGCAGGTCGGCCTGCGCGCGGATATTGTCGGTACATTCAGCAATAAAGTGCGGCATAACAACTCCTTACGCGGGCAGCGGGAAAACGGCGTTGACCTGGCCGGTGCCGGAGCTGGCGAACAGCTCGGTGAGAAACTCCACCTTGCCGTCATAGCGGTCCCAGCCGAGCATCCCCAACAGCATCACCGTGTCGTGCATGTTCCCCTCGCCGTAGCAGTAGTCGGCGTACTCCGGCAGCATGCTGCAAAACTCTTTAAACTGGCCTTCGCGCCACAGCTTGACCACGCGCTCGTCCATCTGGCGATCAAACTCGCGGGTGTAGCTGTTCATCCCTTCCTCCGCGCGCTGGTCGTCGATAAAGCGGTGCGACAGCGAGCCGCTGGCGAGCACCGCCACGGTGCCGTCGTACTTTTCGATGGCGCTGACGATGGCCTCGCCCAGCCTGCGGCTGTCGGCAAAGTCGTGAACCGTGCAGAACGCCGAGATGGAGATCACTTTGAAGTGCTTATCCGCGTTCATGTAGCGCATCGGCACCAGGGTGCCGTACTCCAGCTTGAGGCTCGGAATGTTGTGCGCCTTGGCGCGCACGCCGAGCTTCACCGCTTCGTCGGCGATCAGCTGCCCGAGCTCCGGGTTGCCGTCGTAGTCATACGTCATGTCGCGGATAAAGTGCGGCAGCTCGTTGCTGGTGTAGACGCCCGAAAAATGCTCCGCACAGTTGATGTGATACGCGCTGTTTACCAGCCAGTGGGTGTCGAACACGATGATGGTGTCCACGCCCAGTTCACGGCAGCGCTTGCTGATCTCTTTATGCCCGTCGATGGCGGACTGGCGGCAGCCGTGGTTTTTCCCCGGCAGCTCGGAAAGATACATCGACGGCACGTGGGTGATTTTTGCCGCTAACGCTAGCTTGCCCATTGTCAGATCCCCCATTTTGGAATCGGATGGTCGCCCATGGAGATGCAGACGTTCTTCATCTCCGCGAACACCTCGAAGCTGTACTCGCCGCCCTCGCGGCCGGTGCCGGAGGCCTTCACGCCGCCAAACGGCTGGCGCAGGTCGCGCACGTTCTGGGTGTTGACGAACACCATGCCCGCTTCAATGTTGCGCGCCAGACGGAGCACCTTGCTGACGTCCTGGGTCCAGATGTACGACGCCAGGCCGTACTCCACGTCGTTCGCCAGACGCAGGCCTTCCGCCTCGTCCTTAAACGGCAGCAGGCAGGCCACTGGCCCGAAGATCTCCTCCTGCGCCACGCGCATGCGGTTGTCGACGTCCGCCAGCACCGTCGGGCGCAGGAAGTTGCCGCCCTTCAGGTGTGCAGGCAGATCGGTCGGTTTGTCCGGGCCGCCCGCCAGCAGGGTGGCGCCTTCCTCGATGCCGAGGCGGATATAGCCGGAGACTTTCTCCCAGTGCTGCTGGCTGATGAGCGCGCCAATCTGGGTGTTCGGATCGGTCGGATCGCCCACGCGCAGGCGATTGGCGCGTTCGGCGAAGCGCTTGACGAACTCCGGGTAGATGCTCTGCTGGATGAAGATGCGCGAGCCCGCGGTGCAGCGCTCGCCGTTGATGGAGAAGATGGTGAACAGCGCGGCGTCCAGCGCGCGCTCAATGTCCGCATCTTCAAAAATCAGCACCGGGGATTTGCCGCCCAGCTCCATGGAATATTTCTTCAGCCCGGCGTTTTTCATGATGTTGCGCCCGGTGGCGGTGCCGCCGGTGAAGGAGACGGCGCGCACGTCGTGGTGGCGCACCAGCGCGTCGCCTGCCGTCGCCCCGTAGCCCTGCACCACGTTCAGCACGCCCGCCGGAATGCCCGCCTCCAGCGCCAGCTCGCCCAGACGGTCGGCGGTCAGCGGCGAGAGTTCAGACATCTTCAGCACCGCGGTGTTGCCCAGCGCCAGGCACGGCGCGACCTTCCAGGTGGCGGTCATAAACGGCACGTTCCACGGCGACACCAGCGCGCAGACGCCCACCGGCTGCACCAGCGTGTAGTTGAGCATTTTGTCGTCGACCGGGTAGGTTTTGCCGTTCATCTGCTGGCACACCTCGGCGAAGAACTCGAAGTTGTGCGAGGCGCGCGGGATGAGCACATTTTTGGTCTGGTGGATCGGCAGGCCGGTGTCGGCGGTTTCCATGGCGGCGATCTCGGGCACGTTCTGGTCGATCAGATCCCCCAGGCGACGCATCAGGCGCGCGCGCTCCTTCATCGGCAGGTTGGCCCATTTCGGGAACGCCTCTTTAGCGGCGGCAACGGCCTGATGAATTTCCGCTTCACCGCCGGAGGCGACTTCCGCTAATACCTCGCCGGAGGCCGGGTTAGTGGTATGGAAGTACTCGCTTCCGGCGACGTTTTTACCGTTGATCCAGTGGTTAATCTTTTTCATTTTGCAGTCTCCTCGCTGACAATCCGGTTCACCAGGCGGCCCACGCCTTCCACTTCCACCACCACTTCATCGCCCGGCACCACGTCGGACAGCCCCTTCGGCGTGCCGGTGGCGATCATGTCGCCCGGCTGTAGGGTCATAAAATCGCTCAGATACGCAATCAGGTAAGGAATGCTGAAAATGAGATCGGCGGTGGTGCCTTCCTGACGCAGTTCGCCGTTGACGAAGGTGCGCAGGGTTAAGTTATGCGGATCAGGAATGGCTTCTTTCGGCACGATGTTCGGGCTGATGGGGGTCAGCCCGTCGCGGCTTTTCACCCGCAGGTTCGGGCGGTAGTAGTTTTCGAGATAGTCGCGGATGGCGTAGTCGTTGCAGACCGTATAGCCCGCAACATAGTCCATCGCCTCGGCTTCGCTCACCTTGCGGGCCGTTTTGCCGATGACCACCACCAGCTCCGCTTCATAGTGCATGTACTCGACGTTGTTCGGGCGCACCGAGGTTTGGTTGTCACCGTTGAAGGTGTTCGGCGCTTTGATAAACACCAGCGGCTCGGTGGGCGGCTTGAAGTCCAGCTCGCTGGCATGATCGGCGTAGTTAAGACCGAGGGCGAACAGCGTGGCGTGTTCAGGCGTGCGGTGGGAAAGGGCAACGTCGCGCTCGTTCACCACCGGGTTTTCCAGCGGCGGGAAACCTTCCGCCAGAATCCGCACGCGATCGCCCGGGCGGATCTTCACGCGGCTTTGCGGCGTGCCGAGCAGGATCGCATCGCCGGGATTGAGGGTGGCGAATTCGCTCAGGGCGCTCAGCAGTTCGGCGGCGCTGCGCTGCAGATCGGCGGTGTTCCAGTGGTCCGCTTCGCGGCCGTTGATTTCGGTGATGATGGTCAGGTTATCCACCTTATCAACGGCGACCATTTCGCCGAGCGGGCAAAAGCCGTCCCGGCATTTGGCCTTGATGGCCGGGCGGTAGAAGCTCTCTTCCGGCAGGCTCACCTCGTTGGCCAGCGCGTAGCCGGCGATGTAGGCCGCGGCGTCCTCTACGCGCACCCTGCTGGCGGTTTTACCCACAACCAGCGCCACCGTCGCGCCGCTTAACACCGTTTCCCCCTGCGGGAAAGGAATGGGCTCGCCCGCGCGAATCACCGTGTTGTGCGGTTTGATAAACCACACCGGCGTTTTTGGCGGCGTGTTGTAAGGGGCTTTTTCAAACGCCTCAGCCCAGGCTTCTTGCTGACTCTGGTGGTTCAGCGCGACGGCAAATACGGTACCTTTCATTCACCTACTCCTCACCCCGACGGTCCGGGTTATGATTTCATTAATATGTTAATGATCTGGTTTTATGCTTTTGCTGTTTATTTCGCAATCAGAAGTGAAAAATTTGTGATATGAATAACAATAAATTTACATTATGGATTTTAATCCTATGTAAATCAGTTGATTAATAAAAACGAATGGTTTCTGTTAGACTTTCTGGCAGGAAACGTGTTGTTTATAAAAACATCTTTTATGAATCATTTACTTGTTAATGATGTGAAGGGGAGAGGCTATGCATGATTCATTAACCATCGCGCTTTTGCAGGCGCGGGAAGCGGCGATGTCGTACTTCCGTCCGATTGTGAAGCGGCATAACCTCACCGAGCAGCAGTGGCGCATCGTGCGCGTGCTGGCTGAACATCCGTCGATGGATTTTCACGATCTGGCGTTTCGCACCTGTATTTTGCGCCCGAGCCTGACCGGCATTCTGACGCGCATGGAGCGCGACGGCCTGGTGCTGCGCTTAAAGCCGGTGAACGACCAGCGCAAGCTGTACGTGTCGCTGACCAAAGAGGGAAATGCGCTGTACGAGCACGCCCAGGCGCAGGTGGAAGAGGCGTATCAGCAGATTGAGGCGGAATACACGCCGGAGAAGATGAAGCAGCTGACGGCGCTGCTGGAAGAGTTTATTGAACTCGGAAACCGGCATAACGCAGCGCGGGAAGAAGAGTAAAAACCACAAATTCCAGGATGATTTTCGTAAAGTTTTCCCTTTCCAGGCCGAAAATTCTGTATCTGTCTGAGGAAAGAGAAAACATGTTAAACCGTATCAAGATTGTCACCAGCTTAATGCTGGTTTTAGCGATATTTGGCCTTTTACAACTCACATCCGGTGGTCTTTTCTTTAATGCTCTGAAGAATGACAAAGAGAATTTCACCGTCCTGCAAACCATTCGTCAGCAACAATCCACCCTTAACGGGAGCTGGGTTGCGCTGCTGCAAACCCGTAATACCCTGAACCGCGCGGGCATCCGCTACATGATGGATCAGAACAATATCGGCAGCGGCGCGACCGTTAACGATCTGATGCAGATTGCGTCTGCCTCGCTGAAACAGGCGGAAAAAAACTGGGCTGACTATGAAGCCCTGCCGCGCGACCCGCGTCAGAGCGACGCCGCTGCGCTAGAAATTAAACGTAACTACGATATCTACCACGGTGCGCTGGCTGAGCTGATTCAGCTGCTGGGGGCGGGCAAAATCAACGCCTTCTTCGACCAGCCGACCCAGAGCTACCAGGATGGATTCGAGAAGCAGTACGTGAGCTACCTGCAGCAGAACGACAAGCTGTACCAGATGGCGGTTGAAGACAGCAACAGCTCTTACACTCAGGCTATCTGGGTGCTGATCAGCGTGCTGGTTGCCGTGCTGGTGGTGATTGTGGCCGTCTGGCTGGGTATCAAGCAGGCGCTGATCTCTCCGCTGACGCGTCTCATTGACAATATCCGCCACATCGCCAGCGGCGACCTGGTGAAGCGCATCGACGTGGAAGGCTCTAACGAGATGGGCGAACTGGCCGACTCGCTGCGTCATATGCAGGGCGAGCTGGTGCGTACCGTGGGCGACGTGCGTAACGGCGCGAACGCTATTTATAGCGGCGCGAGCGAAATCGCGATGGGCAATAACGACCTCTCTTCCCGTACTGAACAGCAGGCCGCTTCCCTGGAAGAGACCGCTGCCAGCATGGAGCAGCTGACGGCGACCGTTAAGCAGAACGCCGAGAACGCCCGTCAGGCGAGCCACCTGGCGCTAAGCGCGTCTGAAACCGCGCAGAAGGGCGGCAAGGTGGTGGACAACGTGGTGCAAACCATGCGCGACATCGCGGGCAGTTCGCAGAAAATTGCCGATATCATCAGCGTGATCGACGGCATTGCCTTCCAGACCAACATCCTGGCGCTGAACGCGGCGGTAGAAGCGGCGCGTGCGGGCGAACAGGGCCGTGGATTTGCGGTGGTGGCAGGGGAAGTGCGTAACCTGGCCCAGCGCAGCGCTCAGGCAGCACGTGAGATCAAGAGCCTGATTGAAGACTCCGTGGGACGCGTGGAAGTGGGTTCAACGCTGGTGGAAAGCGCCGGTGAAACCATGGGTGAGATCGTGAACGCGGTGACCCGCGTGACCGATATCATGGGCGAGATTGCCTCTGCGTCCGACGAGCAGAGCCGCGGTATCGACCAGGTGGGCCTGGCGGTGGCAGAGATGGACCGCGTGACCCAGCAGAACGCCTCGCTGGTGGAAGAGTCAGCCGCAGCGGCGGCGGCTCTGGAAGAGCAGGCGAGCCGTCTGACGCAGGCCGTGGCGGTGTTCCGCATTCAGCAGGAGCAGATGAAGGCGCGCGAGTTCGCTGCCGCGAAAAGCGTTGCCGCGCCGGTGATGTCGCGTAAAGTCGCGACGGCGGACGCGGGCGATAACTGGGAAACCTTCTAACGCCGTGTGTTGTGCCGGGTGGCGGCTACGCCTTACCCGGCCAACGGAAGCTTGTTGTAGGCCCGGTAAGCGCAGCGCCACCGGGCGATATCATAGCGGCAGGCGCATGGCGCAGCGCGTTTCATACGCGAAACCGTGCGCTGTCTCTTCTTCCCTTTTCTGACGCAGTTCAGGCGTCAGGGTAGTCATTTTTTCAAACCCCAGCCGGGCATAGAACGGCGCATTCCACGGGACGTTCCTGAACGTCGTCAGCGTCAGCGCTGTCAGCCCCCTGTTACGGGCATGGTCTGCCACGCAGGCGATGAGCTGCCTGCCGATCCCTTTTCCCTGCCAGTCCAGATCAACCGAGAGTTCGACAATAAAAAGTGATGAAGGATGGGCTTCGGCAAGGATAAACCCGACGGGGTGGTCGTTTGCCAGCGCCAGCCAGCTTAGCCCGCGTTCGACATAGCCGAGGTGTTGCTCTGCGGAAATGACCTCGCCATCGGCAAGCCAGGCGAGTGCCGGGAAGCCACGGAAGCGCCCGGCCGCCGCGCGCTCAATGGCGGGCAGGGCGGCAACGTCGTCGCAGGTGCTGGGGCGAAAGTAAATATTCATGGCGGGAAGTATAGCCTGACTTTCCGACATTATTTCGAGCAGACCAGCACCGGCGAGTAAAAGTTGCTAATCACCAGCGCATCATGCGGCGTGCGTTCTACCGCCAGGAGCCTTTTTTTCCCCAGCGTCAGGCCGGTGACGTATTTTTCAAATACGCCAGGGGGCATCGCGTCGTGGCTAAAACGCTCCACTTTTTGAATGATAATCTCATACAGTTCACCCTCCACATGCCGCCAGTTAAACATCTCCTGACGAGACACTTCCCAGCTTTGCGGGGTATTCCCGATGTTGCCGTTCAGGGTGATATACCCGGTTTTGTCAGGGTGAAAACGCATGACGATCTCCCCATCAAACGTAAAATAATGATTTTCACGTTTGTCAGAGAAGGTCAGATTGCCGCCGCAGGTCACCGACAACGGGGGGGTATAAAAATACCACGTCAGCGCGCCGCCGGTTAGCATCAGGTTAAGGATCAGAAAGAGCCAAATTTTTATGTGTCGCATAACATCACTCGTCATAGTAAAGCGTACGACAAGCGCTCGCTTTATCCTGCGTGAGGGAACACTGTGAAAGCACCAGTCGCCCTTCATGGCCGTAGAAAAAAGCTCTCTGGATGTGCATATAGAAAACTGAATTTTTCAGACAAGGGAGATGGCCGTCCTGCCGAAGGGTTTGCGCCAGGGCGATCGCCTTTTCGCGAAACACATCCGCCAGCGGCGTAAAGGTGTAGACCGGACAGGTGTCGATATGGGTCAGCAGATGGATTTCCCTCTGCGGGTTTTCGGGTTTGATCGCCGTTATCCAGAGGCACAGCGCCACGATCGCCAGGGTAAGCGCGCCGCAGAACAGGCGTTCCGGTCGAACACGCCATGCCGGTTTAGCCGTTCTGGCTGCCGGAGGCGCTTCCTCCAGGGCCGTTACCGTGACGTCGGCGCTGAGCATAAAGCCGGTCTTGGGAACAGTGACGATAAACAGCGCGTCGGGAAGCAGGCTGATCAGCATTTTGCGTAAAATGCTGATGTACTGATTTAACGAATTGTTAGACCCCTGGAGCCCACGCTGATCCCAGACCTCATGGAGAAAGGTGTCACGTTCGACCACGTTCCCATGATGCTGAACCAGCAGCCTCATGATGGTATTGGCCGTGCAGGTGAGGATCTGCGCATCCTCATCCGGCGCATTGATCAGAGCAACAGAACCGTCCTCGTCGTTGTAGACGATGGTGTCAGCAAGCAGGTATTTCATAATGTGTTGTAAAACAGACAGAGATAATGAATTTAAAGAGAAGGTGTTTACATCTTCTGAGCATAACTGCTGGCTATTTTAACGCCATTGTTACCGATAACATTGATCCAGACGGGATTTTAGGTGGTTTAATAAGTTAGCGTGATTATCACGTCATCAATAAATTCCCCGGTACCGCTCAGCGGCTGGGCCGGGACTTCTCCGTAAACGGTGAAGTTCTGAGTGCCGCCTGCGGAACTGGTAACGTGCAGCGCATCGCCGCTGCGCTGATCGCCCCAGCGTTGCGTGGCAGCGGCATCCTGCCAGAGCCCGTAGCGCAGGCATTGACCTTCGTTGTTGCAAAGCTGCCGCTGATTGCCGCTGGCATGGTTGCCGCTGCCCATGGCAAGGGTAAACGCCGTGCTGGCCGGACAGCGCGTGGTGAGTGTTGCCGTGGAACGCGTCGGGCGCAGCGTGGCGGAGCTGTTCAGCGTGCCGAAGTTGAGCGGGGTGACACGTTCTATGTAGCATCCCTGGCTGATTTCAGCCTGCGCGTTGGTGCCACCCTGCACCTGTTCTCCCTCCGCGGAGCCGTCCGAGCAGTTTTGCAGCGCATCCTGACGGGGGGCGCTGTGCCAGGCGAGGCGCAAATTCATGTTGTAGTTGTAATAGTGGTACGCCGGAAGTTGGATTTGCCCTGCCGGGAGGGTGGCGATAAGCGGAAAACTTCCGCTGATGCTGGTATTACTTTTCGCAGTGAGAGTCTGCTGAATCAGATCCCCGCCGCTGGCGGGGCCCAGCTCCTGAGAACGTACGACGCCGCTAAGCAGACGGAAGAGCAGGGTGTACTGTTTCCCCTCCTGGTCCGACGGCGACAGCATCTGAAAGGGGGGAGTATCAATGCTGCTAAGGCAGACATTGATATATTCCATCGCGCCATTATTGCTGGCCTGACAGCTAAATTTTACCTCGGTATTGGTCGAGGCGGTATTACCCGCCACGACTCGGCCAAAGTTGATGACGGCGGGTGAGGTTATCCAGCATGCTGCTGCCATCGCCTTCATGGACAGCACGAGCAGCAGCAATAACGGTGCTCTTAATGACACAGTTGTTCTCCAATGTTCTGTATTGATGAAGCGGAACGCGGGGCCGGCAGCGTGACCCGGCACTCTCCCTCGCCGATGTTCACTACCAGTTCACCCGGCAGAGGCGGGTCTTCAAGCCAGATAAAACCGTCGCGTCCGACGATGGTGGCGCCGTGTGGCGTAGAAACGATGCTGCCCAGCGGGAGCGGCTTGTGGCGACTGTCGACCAGTCGGGCCTGAACCGTCACGGCATGATGGACGTTGAAATCGACCTTTACCGCACTACCGTTGCCCGGTCTGGCATGCATGTCGGTGACGGGGGCCATCACATCGACAGGAAGATCCAGCGGATTGATGCTGACTTTGCTGTTGTGGTAATGCGGCAGGTCGGTCAGTAGCAGATAACCGTTTTCATCGGTTTCGCCTGCCGGGCGGTTTTCCAGCATCACCGGCACGTGTCCAACGCCGTGCGTTGAGACCAGCGCCAGGCCCTGTTGGCTGTAGCGCAGGGTATGAAGGCTGCCATCGAGCAGCGTCAGGCTGCCTTCGGCTGAGGCGTACTGGTTGCCCGACTTAGCGCCTTGCTCCAGCCCGGCGTGCCACTCACCTGTATGGCCCAGATAGCCCACGTCTGCATACTTATCCCGGTGCTCGCCAACGCTTTGCCCCATCTGCCATGACCAACCGCCGAGCCGATTGTCCGGCTGGTGGCGATAATCCATGCGCGGCATATCGCGGCTGGCCTGAACGGAGAGGGTATCCTCACGACCTAACGGGATCGAGAGCAGAAGCTGAACCTGACTCGACGAATCCGTAAACGAACGGGTATAGCTCAACGTGGTGGACAGATGGGCTGGTAGCGAGGTGGACCAGGAGGCGTTGAGATAGCGCAGTCTGCTGCCCCGAATGTTTTGCTGTACCCAGCCTGCACCTACAGTACCGAAACGGGGAACGGAGCGGCTTAGCCAAACGCTATCGCTGCGTCTGACCGGCATGGCACCGATCGTGCGGGCGTTATCGGCAAATGCGTCATCGGTACGGACGGTACTGGCAGAGATGCCCGTCCCGTGGCCGTTCCATTGCCAGCCAAGACCCCACTGTTTTCCCTGACCATAGGGGCTGCTGCTCAGGGCAACATGCTGGCTGACAATCCCTGTGTTGGGCGAGATCAGCCAGTCGACCCCTGTCCCGACATTGTGCAGCTTACTCTGCTGTTCCGTGTGCAACGCCAGCGTCAGCTGGTTATTCACCCCATAGCGCCAGCCCGCGTCGAGCACAGGCGAGGGGGCATAGTCATCAGAGCGCAGGGTGTAGTTCTGCCGCATCCAGCCGATATCCAGTGAACCGCTGCTGAGCCCTTCCGCCAGCATCCCCGGCGCACCGTAGAGATCGAGTTGTACGGTACGACGCTGGCCGTTGATGTCGGTAATAACCACCTCCGCCTGTCCGCTTCCGGTGAAGGAGGGCAGGGTATCCAGCAGAAAATTCCCCGGCGTCACGCGTTGGCTGCTCTGCTTAAGCCCGTCGATGTATAGATCGACAGTTGAAGGCAGGACCGCAGTGTCGCTGTAACGGCTGCGTGGTTCGGTGTTGAGCTGCGGATTAAGCTCAAAATTACGCGCCCAATGCAGCCCACCAAAGCGTACCTGTCGGCTCCAGCGGGTGCCTGTGGTAATGCTGTCCCCCAGTGCCAGGCTGGTCAGCGAGTCTGTGTTGTCCCATTGCCAGCGGGTTTCAAGGCGTGTGTGGTGGGGGCGATCCGCGCGGTTTTCCTCACCTGCATGGCTTGAAAAGCTGCTGCTGAACGTTCCGGGAAGCGCCCCGGATGCCGTCAGCGAGGTCTGTGCGTTAAGCTGGCGGTTCCCTTGTGAATCGCTGGCATAAAGGGCATACCCGAGCGTAAACGCACTTATGGGCTGCGCCTCAGGATAGCGATATTGCGAGGTTGGCCTCTCGAAAGCCAGATGCTGCAGACCGTCGAGCGCCTTTGCGTCAGCGGTAATGGAGACCTGTTGCGCATGTAAATCGAGACTGACCTTCAGGCCCGGCAGGGACGTCAGCTCAACCCACTCGTTGTGACCGTCCGGGGCGTGAAGCCCCAGTTTTTTGAGGTCGCCGCGCTCAATCCACAGCGCCTCACCCACTACCCGGCAGGCCCATACTTCCCCCCGAGGGGCATGATTCACCGTGATGGCCAGCCATTGTACGGTATTGGCGGCGGTGTCAGTCCGGGCTGACAGCATGAGCGGTAGCCAAAGCAGGAGCGCGAGTATCGAGCGGGTGCAGGGGAATCTGACTGGCATGGGGGGCATCATTGAGATAGGCGCGTAGCGCGCTGAGTGTGTGGTATGGAGCCTGCTTAAGTGTCATAAGCGCGGTCTGTCCCGGCAGGACATAACCTGCCAGCCCTTTCACCGATCCCACAACCTGCCCGCTGACCGTCAGAGCCTGCAGATGGCTCAGGCGAATATGGCTGTTTCCGGCGTTATAGCAGCGGATCGCTCCCGGAATCTCCGCTTGTTCGCAGTACAGGACATCGTGGCTGACGGGCATATTCTGGTTTCCGGCAATAAAGACGGGAATGGAGTAACGCAGCAGAAAGTGCACCGCGTTGGGATTGGCCGCCCGGGATGTTGTATCCGGCAGTTCATCAATGACCAGCCGGTAACTTTGCTCCTGTTCACGGATTTCTGGCGCCACAACGATGATGCGCACCAGCTGCTGCTGGCCCGGCGCCAGAGAGGTCATCGCCGGGCTGCTGACCACCTCGTCGGTGGCCGTGAGCACATCCTTACCGTTTTGCTGGTTCCATTCGTAAACCCGTATCTGAGCATGGATGGCTGCTTTTCCGCTGTTAGTGAGGTAGATCGCGGATGCTTTTTGACCGTTCTGGAGATCGAGCGTCACAGGGGCTACCTGAAGCGTGGCGGCCAGCGCGTAGCGCGACAGCAGCGTCAGCATCAGGAGCCAGAGAAGGAAGCAGGGAAGACAACGTCGCATGATCAATACACCAGATTTAAGGTGACATCGTCGCTATAGGCACCGGCCTGTGCGGTCATAAGAGCCCCTGCGTCAATAACGCCGTACAGCGTCTTTTCCTGCTCCATACCGTTGCCGGTGTCGGTGAGTCCATCGGTGCTGGTGATTTGCGTCTGTTTGCCCTCATCGGCAAAGAGTTTCCACGCAATCTTCTGTGCGTCCGTTTCGCCGTTGTCCGGCTTCAGCCAAAAGGTGCCGTTTTCGCTGCTATCGTTGCTGGTGGCGGAGAGAGTGAACGGCGTACCGTTGGTACAAACAATGTTGACCTGCGTTTTGGCCTGAATTTCGCTTGATTCATCCGACCCGTGGCGCGAGAAATTGAGATCGTTGGCTTTGAGGGTGCAGGATTTTACTACCTCAAGTGAAACGTGCATCGTCGCGCTTGCTGTACCCTCTGCGGCGATCGCAGCGGCAGGAAGCAGGAGAGAGGAACAACATATAACAGTGGAGATAATTTTCATGAGCTTATTTCCTGAGGTGAATAACAGTGCAATTACAAAGAAGTGGCCAGAGCGTCCAGCAGGCAGAGTTTTCGATGGAAATCCGCCAGGTTCTGACAGCAAAATTTATTCATCGCGTTACGCTTGTGGGTGTAAATCGTTTTCGGTGACTTATTAAGGATTTGTGCGATACGCACCGGGCTGAATCCTTTGTGAAACAGCATGCAAACCCGCATTTCCTGGTACGTGAGCGTGGCGGTATTTTCGAAAGAGAAGGTCATGTCGCTAAAGCAGTGGCTCAGTTGGGCAAGGGAGACATTGTCCACGACCACTCTGACCCGTTCATTGCCTGGCAAGGCGTTAATGTCGTTTACCTGGTCCGCATCCGTAAATAACAGCCAGTTCTGTCCGGCATGCGTATTGAGCAGCTTCTGCAAACGCAGAAACCCTTCTGGATTAACATTGTTAATCCAGTACGCCTCAGGACGGGGGGACACAGCGGTCGATATTATTGAATGGAGGCCGAGCCATAAAAACGTGTTGCTGCTCAAAACGATGACCTTATAGCCAGCATTCAGGATGAAAGGGGTCATTCCATCCTCCACAAATAACCCTGGCCGTAGTCGGCCGTACTGGCACGGGCCAGCGCGAAATCACGGGTGGTTTCGATGCCTTCGATCAGCACCTTGCTGGCGACGCGCTTGCACTGGCGGGTGAGATGCAGAAACTTCGCCTGCTCGGTCCGTCCGTTCCAGAAGGTATGTTTGTCAATTTTGATGCCGAAGAAGCGGATCTGGCTGGCCAGCAGGTCGGGAAGAAGGTCTTCGCAGACATCGTCTGCCCATACTTCTATCCCCCACTGATGGAGCGTCGCGATGCATTTTCGCAGCGCCCGGCTTTGCGTATCGTCGAGTTGGACCATCGTATGGAGATCGGTGATCTCGATAGCAAGTCTCTCCGGGTACGGGGTTTCTTCTTTTAGCTTGTCGAGGAAGCCCGTTTCCAGCAGTAAATCCGATGTCGCATTGAGATAATACTTGTCGCCATCCATGTAAAACATGGCGTAACGAAGCTGCGCAAAGAAGTGCGCTTTACGCTGCGTCGCGGACATCGAGCCAAAGTAATCTTCAAGATTGACGTGGGGCTTTGCCGTGGACAATACCTCCCAGGCAATCACATTTTCACTGCGCAGTGCCCGGATGGATTCGAACTTATAGCCGGTTAGCATGATAAATGTGCGTAACGCTCCGTGGTGATTACAGGAGCTGCACATTTTATAGATTTGGTTTTTGACAGGGTATTTATAGATAAAAATGGCTTATATAAAGTGTTTTTATCTAATTTATAATATTTATAAAGGATTATTTATTTTCATAAGCGCCCGGCAGAACGCCGGGCGCGACGCGCATTAACCCGCTTTGCTAATGATTTTGATTTCAACCATGCCAATTCCGATCTCGCGCGGTGAATGCCCAAGGATATTTCCCTCATTGGTGGACTGCGGGTCTGGCGGCACAATCACCAGGGTACTGCTGCGCGATGGATTCTCAAAATGCAGGGTGTGAGTGCTTACGTCATTTCCAAGCGTCAGCGTCTGCTCTTGATCGCCCACGCGCACCGGTACGGGTTTATTCGCGTTAGGCCCGTACGCCCTGGCCGTGATCACCAGATCAAATTGCTCCGGCAGCGGATGCGTGTACTCAATTTTCACCTCGTTGCCCAGCTGCGCGTTTGACCAGCGTCCCCACGACTCCGGACGGGAGATACCGCTAAACTGCTTCACTTCTTCAGGCGCGCCGGCCACGTTAAAGATGAAGCTGTCCGCTTTATAACGAATGTCGTTGTCGACGATTTTAAGCATGTCGATGTTGTGCTGATAGCGAGCCGTATCAATCACCGTATCTTTAAAGGCGGTTTTGCCTTTCCACTGGGCTTTGTCAACATGCTGCACGTTTTGTTCCCCGCCAAGCTGCCCCTGAGAGACGCACCAGTCGGTAGAAAGCGCCAGCGGCTGTGACCAGAGCTGGCCCATTTTGTAACACCGGTCGATCCAGACGAAGTTATCGCGAGGGGCGAAATCGGCCAGCTGGAAACGCAGCGGCGCGGAGTACTCACTTTCCGGCAGCGGTTCAACGCGGCTATCCGACACGCGTACCAGCAGCGGCAGACGGAAATTGCTGCCGGAGAAGGCGACGGTGTTTTTATCCCGATCGATGGTGAAGTCTTTCATCTCTTTCGGGAAGTTCCACAGGCGGATGATGTCGGGCTTCCAGGCGAGAATTTTCTCCTTCATGTTGAGGAAGACCTCCGACAGGGATTGTCCGGACAGCGTGCTGCGTCCAAGGCCAATAAAGTTGTCGCCGCCCAGAATGTCCAGCACCGTCGCGCCGTTATCCATGGAGTTGCGCTTGGTGGCGATCGTCTCCTGCTGCGGCTTGTCGCCGCGCAGGACGAAGAACAGATTGCTGCGGTCCTGCTTGTTGAGCTGATCCCACGCGCTGTTTTTCATCGCCAGATGATCGGACGAGACGACGATGACGGTGTTTTTAAACCAGGGCGAGGTTTTGATTTTCTCGACCAGCGCGGCGATGTGCTCCTGGCTACAGGTCACGGCGCTGAAAGACTTATTGTTTTTGCCATCCACGTCATAGCTTTTGCGCTTACAGGTGCGCGAGACGAACCCGTCCGGATGGTGGGTATCCACCGTCAGCGCAAAGAGAGAAAAACGCTTCCCGGCACGGGACAGTTCCTCAAATTTCTTCCAGGTTTCGTCCAGCACCGTATCGTCATAGAAGCCCCAGTCGTTGCGGTAGGTCGGATCGGCAACCGTCGTTTTTAACTCTTCCGAGCCATACAGGTGGTCAAAACCGTGGGATTTCAGAAACACATCTTTTCCGGCAAAGCGCAGGTTTGCTCCCTGCATAAAGTAGTTTTCATAGCCGGAGTTTTTCAGAATATCGCCCAGGCAAATATTCTGCGGGAAGAACGTCGACATTGAAGCGGAGGCGTTGCCTTCAAAAGGCGCGAAGAGCGGGATACCGCACTGGGAGGCCACCATCCCGGCGATAGTATAATCCGTGCCGGGTAACTGCATGGTGTGGCTGAAATCGAGGCCTTCGTTTTTCAGCGCGCCCAGGTCCGGCGTCAGGTTAGGGAACGCGTCGTTATCAAAGTAGGTACGCTCCAGGCTTTCACCGTAGATGTAGACCAGATTGAGCTTCGGGTTGGCGATCGTTTTTGACGGCTCTTTGTAATAAGCCACGAAGTCTGGGTCGCCGTCACGCGACTGGGATTTCACAAGCTCGGTAATTTGATGAAACGCCGGGCTGGCATCAACGGAGGCCAGCGCCAGGAACAGCGCCAGCAGGCTGTAGCCATGATGGTGAGGGAGATGGCGACGGCGGCGCAGCACCCAGGCGAGCGCGCCGAAAATCGTCACCAGCGCCACGATCAGCCCCAGCCCCGGAAGGATGTACTTACCCACCCCCGCGCCCGTCAGGCTGTTCGTCAGGGTGTAGAGCACAGCATCGTTAATGCCGTCGCCGGTGAAGTAATCGCTGGCGTATAAGGTAATGTTTAAAATGATAAAAATGCCGAGCACCACCAGCGTGGCGATAAACCACCAGGTGTTACGGCCAGCTTTCCAGGCATAAACGCCGACGGAAGCCAGGAAAAGGATAAGAGAGATGAATTCTGACAACAGCATATCCTCATGACGCCAGGTGCTTCGCTGGCTAACTGTTTATTTTTGGTAAGACAATGTAATGGCGATGTCGTTTAGCTGCAATTTTAGTGTCACGAAAGTGTGCTGTTGTTAGGATTTGGTTTATAAAATCGTTTTTATGAGGATGGTCGCATCCTGACAAACGGACGCTGAGACGGTGGCAGGTAGGAAAAACGCTCGTTTAACGCCGCGATGCAAGCCTATCGCATTAAACGCGGCGTGTTGTGGCAGAAAATGGGGCGGATCAGGAGATGAAATTAACGCCTTGTTTCAGCACCAGATCGCAGGCTTTGGTTTTCACCTGTTTTGCCAGGACGGAGTTGCCGAGGGTGCTCAGGTTAAGCTGTTGGCCGTTTTGCGCGTTAAGCAGGCCCTGAATGCCGTCCATATAGCTGGTATCCGCTTTTTGCTCCTGCGTGTCGAGACCCAGTTTACCCAGCACCTGGTTTTTCACGTTTTGCGCGTCGGTCACCGAGGCCAGCTTTTGCTTAGCGCAATATTCCAGAATCCCCGCCGCGTTGTTCATCGTGCCCGCGCTCAGGCTCTGGGAACTGTTGCTCAGCAGGCTGGTGAGAGAAGAGCCCGAGAGCCCGCCCTGGGCGCTGCTGCTCTCTTTGGTCAGCTCATTCGCTGCGCTTGACAGGGACTCCTGCCACGAAGCCGCTTGTGCTGCGCCGGTAATCAGCATCGCGCCTAAAAAGGTGCTGATAAGAATCTGTTTTTTCATAATGGCTTTCTCAAAAAGGTCCGTTTTGGGCCGGAAGGGGTTCCAGTATATACCTGCGCCCTGCTGGCGATTCCTGGAACTGTCTTAATACTCTTTGCCGGTGACGCGGCTGCGGTAACTGTCCCAGTCGAAAATGACATACAGACTGTTGCCCAGCTTCATGCGGTCCATGACGCGTTCACCCAGTAAGCGGGTCATCTCGTCAATGTTGTGGTTCGTCAGCATCCCGGTGGGACGTTTGGACGAAGAGCGGCGATCGACTATCTGGTTAATAATGACCTTTTCATAACGGGATTCGGTCTGAACGCCAATCTCGTCGATGACCAGTAGATCGACATTGCTCAGATCGTTAAGAAGCTGCTCTTCGCTGGTTTCACGGTTGCTGAAGGTGTCTTTCATGGCGGACATGATATCGGCCACGGTGATGATGAGGACCGATTTACCGCGCAGAAGCAGTTCGTTGCAGATGGCGGCCGCGAGGTGGTTTTTACCTGTGCCCGGCTTGCCGCTAAAAATGAAGCTGGCGATATTGCCGTCAAATTCATCCACGTACTGACGCGCGGCGGCGAGCGCGTTCATCTGCCCGCTGGTCTCAATTTTATAGTTATCAAACGAGCAGTTCTGATGCAGGGGACGAATACCGGAGCGGTTAAAGGTGCGCTGCATTTTCATCGCCCGGTTTTCGCGGGCGAGCGCGGCGGCACGAATTTTACCTTGCTCCTTTTGCCACGCCAGCAGCTCTTCACCCGTGGTGAAGGCGGGCTTCACGTTGGCTGGCATCATTTTTTGCAGACGTTTCATCAGGTCGCCGACGTTCTTCATTTCGCACCTCGGAATCCACTCGGGATCTGTTTATCCGGTTCTGAAAACGTGTTGATATCGCGCTTAGGCTGGCCATTGTTACTGGCGCGGGTAATTTGAAGATGACGCGCGAGCTTTTGCTGCCACTGAATGTGGGTGAACACTTTGCCTTCCGCCTGCCACCAGGCGATAAACGCGGCGAGCTCTTCCGCGGTGGCTGGCTGGGTTAACGCAATGCCCCACAATGCTGCCTGCCGCTGAAAATCTGCGTCAGGCTGCCAGCCCGCGTACAGGACAAATTTGCCCATCGGAACGGTTAGCGGGGTATTAACCGGTTCTTCAAAAAACTGGTTATCCAGCGTGACGTCGCTTGCCGGACGTGACATCTGCGCTTCGATCTCCAGAAGCTGCGCCAGACGTTCCGGCGTGATTGCGTAAAACGCCGGCGCGTTGTCGGCAAAAACCGCAACCGTGCCGCCTTCGGCGTGGGTCAACACACCGCGTGGGTCGCGCATAAAGGCATCAATGCCAGCAATGCTGGTGGTCAGAATTCTGGAGGACATAACGCTTACTCAACTGATTACTACGGGCGTGATATGGGCTTATGGTAGCACAGAGAGGGGAGGGGATGGAGGGGATTTCCCCGGTGGCGCTGCGCTTACCGGGGCTACAGTCGTAGGCCTGAAAAGCGCAGCGCCATCAGGCAGTTATCACGCGATGATATTCAGGGTCACGTCGATGTTGCCGCGGGTCGCGTTAGAGTACGGGCAAACGATATGCGCCGCATCGACCAGCTTTTTGGCTTCCGCAGGATCCATACCTTCAACGTGGATATTCAGTTTTGCTTCGATACCAAAACCGGTCGGCAGCGGGCCTATACCCACTTCGCCTTCAATAAACGCTTCTTTTGGCAGGGTAAATTTGTCGCGAGCCGCCACAAACTTCATCGCGCCCAGGAAGCAGGCAGAGTAACCCGCAGCAAACAGCTGCTCAGGGTTCGTGACTTCTCCACCCATACCGCCCATCTCTTTGGGCACGCCCAGTTTAACGTCCAGAACTCCATCGGAAGAGGTCGCGCGGCCGTCACGGCCCCCGGTTGCTTTTGCTTTGGCGGTATAAACAACTTTTTCTAAAGACATGGCAGGTTCCTCATCTTGCTTTAATGTGTGCTATTAAATAGCGTGCGATATATATGGTTAAATAATAACGCGTAAAGTATAGCCTTACGCGCGTTGAATCTGTTGTCGCAAAAGTTCCAACTGCTGCTTGAGCGCCAGCATGGTGTCGGTATCACACTGTGCGGCGCACCCCACCGCGTGTGGGATACTCAGTGCTTGCTGCTGAAGTTCACGTCCGGCTTCAGTCAGCGTGACGGCGACCTGACGTTCATCTTTACGCGAGCGGTGGCGGTTGATTAGCCCTGCGCTTTCCAGACGCTTCAGAAGCGGCGTCAGCGTTGCGGAGTCAAGGAACAGCCGTTCACCGATGTCCGACACCGTCACGTCATCCTGCTCCCATAGCACCAGCATCACCAGATATTGCGGGTAAGTCAGGTTTAGCGGCGCCAGCAGTTGCCGGTACAGCTTATTAAGCGCCAGATTTGCCGAATAGAGGGCAAAACAGAGCTGGTTATCCAGCAGGAGCGCAGCGGTCGTGTCGTTCGTTTTTGCGTTCATGAAATGAATATAGATTGTGCACGATTTAATTGCAAGCAATTTTAGGGGCAGGTATAACGCAGCGCCACCTGAACGGCCATTTTACGGTAGTGCTGGCGCTGGGCCTGCTCGTCTGCACCCTCTTCAAACAGCAGGGTGAAGGTGTAGCTGTTGGCAACGTAGTGAAAGCTGAAGCTACTGATCAGACGATGAAGGTCGCGGGCGTCAACCGTCTGGCTGAAAAGCTGTTTTTCTTTGCCCCGGCGCAGGATGCCTTCCAGCAGGTCGAGCGCGCTGCGGTTGACCTGCCGCAGATAGTTTGACTGCTGCATAAAACGGCCGCGCTGCATGTTTTCCATGCAGATAATACGGATGTAATCCGGGTGGTCGGCATGATAGTCAAAGGTGGCTTCAACCAGATGGACCAGCGCTTCGACGGGAGGCATATCCGCCAGGCTAAGCGCCTTTTCACTGGCGCGAATTTGGGTGTAAACGTACTCCAGGACGAGCAGGTAGAGATTTTCTTTGTTTTTAAAATGGTAAACGACCATGCGTTTGGTGGTACCTGCTTTCTCCGCGATCTGCTCCATGCGGGCGCCGTTCAGTCCAAATTCGGCAAACAGCGCGATAGCGCTCTGAAAAATTTTCTCTTTCAGGCTCGATTCTTCACTGTGATTGGGGTGTTCGCTGCCAGAGTTAGCCACATCCTTTCCTTATTTTTACCAAACGGACCAGAAAGATTATCTCCACGGCAGCGAAATAACACAAATATCAAACGCGCGGGCGTTTGCGGTAGAGCCATAGCCCGGGTATCGACAGCCCGATAGAGAGCGCACCGACGATGGAGGACGCCTTAAGAAAGTTGCTAAGGAGAAGAATCATCTGCGGCTCGGTGTAGCCAAAATGGCTGATTTTCACCGCGGAAATCATCGCCGTATAGGCAGATATGCCGGGGAACATCGGGATAACGGCGGCGACGGTGAACACTTTCGGATGCGCCAGATACCAGCGCGACCACTGAATACCGATGCTGCCGACCAGCATAGAGGCGATAAACGTCGACCATTCGATGTTAAAGCCCGCCGTCATCATCACCATTCGCGAGCCGTGGCCAATTGCGCCCAGCAGCGCACACCACGGCAGAGCGCGTTGCGGAACGTTAAATACCATCGCAAAGCCGACGGCAGGAATGGCCGCCAGGGCCATGTCCTGTGCCAGCGCCAGCAGAAAATCTATCACGCCCATCCTCGTAACCCCCACAGCGTCATCGCCATCACCACGCCGATGCAGGTCGCCAGCGTCAGCAGGCTGGCGATAGCCCAGCGTGCCAGGCCGGTATTGATGTGCCCTTTAAACATGTCGGCAACGGCGTTAATCAGCGGGAAGCCCGGCACCAGCAGAAGCACGCTGGCGGCCATCGCAATCGTCGGGGTAGCGGCAAACTGCGGCAGGCGCAGCAGCAGGCCAGACACCGTAGTGGCAACAAACGCGGTAATGCAGAAGTTAATTTGCGGGTGCAGCTGCCGGTGCGTCAGCAGCTGGCGCACGTACATGGCGATGCTGCTGGCGAAAAAGGTGACGATCGCGCCGTCCCAGCCGCCTTTATTGAGCTTACAAAAACAGGCGCATGACAGCCCCACCATGAGCACGACCAGCCAGCGTGGATAACGTAATGGCTTGATTTGGTTAAAACGTTTTTCAATCTCCTTGAGATCGAGAAGCTTATGCTCAGCCAGGATGACGATGTGCTGGACCTCGGTTACAACGTGCATATTAATGCCGCGGTCGTGATTTTTACGGGTGGACGTAAGACACTGCCCGTCTTTAATGGTGGTCAGCACAATGGCGTTGGACGAGATAGCGCTCTCAACGCTGTCCATCCCCAGCGCCAGCCCCAGCCGGGTTGAAAGCTCCTCGACCAGCGCGCTTTCCGCGCCGTGCTGGAGCAGAAAAAGACCGCACTGAATACAGAGCCGCGTGATAGCACGCTGCGTTGACCGATCTGCCTGCATGTATTATCCCGAAGATAAGGTGAATAGTTGCCGGTTGGCCCGTAACGCCTACTTTTAGCACAAAGTGCAGTGGCTCTTGCTGTGGGTCAGATCAAGGTTTATGCAAACAGTTACCCCCCCTCGTCACGACGACTTACAGGATTAATTTATTAATACGATGAATTATTAATCTGAAATAATAAAATATTTGTATTTAGAAATTCTAATTTTATTTTGTTGATATTTTAATGTCTGCACAATTAAATTGATTTGCGCTTTGTGAGATATTAGCGCTGTTTTAGGCATTTCCTAAACTAAGAACATATCTCATCTTCTGCTTGTATTAATCTTTTTATACTCAGGGAAGAAAATATTTATACCCTGGTGCGTTTTACATGACGCACCGAAGGAAAATGGACACGGAGGGTCTATGTTGTCGTTGCCTGATAAGCATGGCGTTGTCATTAGCCGGATACCCGTCATGCAGAATGGGTTAGGGGACGTGATGGCACGTCATTTCCCCGATTTTGAATTGACCTACTGCCGCTCACTGCAGGAGTTAACCCTGCTTCAGTTGCGCCGCGCAGATGTGATTATCGCCGACGTTTCAGGCGAATACAGGAACCCACGGGGTACGCTCGAAGAGTATTACCGCTTACTGAACCAGTACCGGGAAATCCACTGGATCTTTTTGGTCTCCCGGCCGTTTTACCCTATTGCCGTTGAGCTGCTTATGCGGCCGGAAAGCACGCTGCTTTCTGATATGGAACCTATCGAAGGTGTCGTTAACGCTATCCGGGCAGGGAGTGAACGCGCAGAACGGATAAGCCAGACGTTATTAACCCCAGAACCTGAGGAAAGTGAGGATGACGAAGAACACTTTATTGCGCTCACGCACTCAGAACGTAAGGTGCTTCGCCTGTTAGGCAAAGGGTGGGGGATTAACCAAATCGCTACGTTGCTTAAAAAGAGCAATAAAACGATCAGTGCGCAGAAAAACAGTGCGATGCGAAGGCTGTCATTGCGGAGTAATGCCGATATGTACGCCTGGATCAACAGTACACAGGGAATGAGAGAGCTGAGTTTAATGTCAGCCTATGGAGAGTTCGAGGAATGGAAAAAACCGATTCAACAAGACATATCGCCATCATCGAAAATTGCTCGATGAGTGCGGTCGGGCTGCAGCATCTTTTTACGCAGCCTGAACTCAGCCAATATCAACTGCACCTGTTTAATGATTTTGATGGCTTTAAGAAAGCACTGCAACACGTGAATTTTTTCTCGCTGATCTATTCGCTTTCCGATGCGCGAGAAGAACGACGTAACTGCCTGGCGCATCTGCGGGATCTCGCGTTTACGCATAGCCATATTCAGCGCATTATCCTGGTCTCGGATGAGATGGAGGCGAGGTTGATTAGCCATCTTTCGCCTTCACGTCTTCACGGTGTGGTCAGTAAATCGGTGACCCTTGAACACCTGCTGAAGGAGTTAGTGGTATTGTTGAGCGAAACGCTGCGCATTAATGACAATATGCTTAACCACTGGTACTGCAGTCAGAACCGGATGTTAAGCCCAACGGAAAGAGCAATTTTACGTTATATGTCATGCGGATATTCCATTCCCGAAATCGCGGCGCAGCTTGAACGCAATATCAAGACTATTCGCGCGCATAAGTTTAATGCGATGGTGAAGCTAGGGGTGAATTCTGACGTAGGATTGCTTGATGCAGCGGATATTCTTACCCATCTTCCGGTTAGAGAACCGCGAACTGTGGGGCTAAGCAAACCGACATTTTTGTAACCTGTACCTTTTGCGCGCCAGATATGCCCTGGCGCGTCATTCAGATGCACACATCAACCCACTTTGCTGAAGTCAGCTCTGCCATTCTGTCCGGAGAAATACGTACGGCACTATGGATAGCGCCAGCGGCGGGGAGCACTTCAGCGTATTGTTTTAAAGAGATATCGCAGTAAACCGCAAGTGGGTTTTCAAGCCCAAACGGGCAGACGCCACCAACGGGATGACCCGTCACGGTAACCACTTCATCACTGCTGAGCATGCGTGCTTTCGCGCCAAACGTGTCTTTCAGTTTTTTGTTATCCAGACGCGCATCACCCTTCGCCACCACCAGAATCACCTCATTTTTAACCTTCAACGATAGGGTTTTGGCGATTTGTCCCGGCTCTACACGGTGGGCGGCAGCAGCCAGCGCAACGGTAGCCGTACTCTGGCTAAGTTCTATTACCTCAATTTCCGGCGCGTTGTCGGCAAAAAACTGCTGTACGGACTGCAAACTCATTGTTTCCTCCTGACAAATATCCTGCGTAATCTGTCATAAGAATTTATGCTCTGTAAATATCTCTTAAGTAACAAATATCCAGGATGGCTGATTTCTGGATCCTCTTCACAATCACAGAAACCGGTTACAGTAACCGGTTGCAGAGCGTGATGCGTAGATTAATACTGAGTATGTAACGTCCCCTGTATCCAATAATAAGAGCCAATTATGAAACCATTTCGTCTGAGCAGTACCGCTGGTACGCAAGCCAGCAAGGTTGTGAAGCTGATTTATGGAACAACGTGCGGCGCGAGCGCGCCTGTAATAAACGTCTGACAGGAGATCAACCATGTCTGCCAACCATGCTGCGTTTAATCTGATATTCCGTTTCGTTGAAAATTACGTGAGCCCGATCGCCGGGCGGATCTCGTCCCAGCGTCATGTCATGGCTATCCGTGATGGGTTCATCTCCGCGATGCCGTTCATGATTGTGGGTTCATTTTTATTAGTGTTTGCTTACCCACCGTTTTCGCCTGATACCACCTGGGGTTTCGCACGCGCCTGGCTGGATATGGCGAAGCAGTTTGAAGGCCAGATCCTGACGCCGTTTGATATGACGATGGGCATTATGTCCATTTATATCTGCGCGGCCATCGCCTATAACCTTGGCAAACATTATGTCAAAACGCACCAGCTGGATCCGTTCATGTGCGCCATGCTGTCGCTGATGGCGTTTCTGCTGGTTGCCGCCCCGAAAACCAAAGGCACGCTTCCCGTCGACAGCCTGGGTGGAACGGGTATTTTTACCGCCATTCTGGTGGCAATTTACTGCGTTGAAATGATGCGTTTCCTGAAGGCGCATAACATCGGTATTCGCCTGCCGGACCAGGTGCCGCCGATGATCAAAAACTCCTTTGATCTGCTGATCCCGGTGCTGGTGGTGGTGTTAACGCTTTATCCGCTGAGCCTGGTGATTCAGTCTCAGTTTGACATGCTGATCCCGCAGGCAATTATGTCCATCTTCAAGCCTCTGGTTTCCGCGGCGGATTCGCTGCCCGCGATCCTGCTGGCGGTGTTGATTGGTCATTTGCTGTGGTTCGCCGGGATCCACGGGGCGGCTATTGTCTCCGGGATGCTGCAGATGTTCTGGCTGACTAACCTCGGAGCGAACCAGACCGCGCTGGCTGCCGGCCATCCTCTGCCACATATTTTTATGGAAGCCTTCTGGACGTTCTTCATCGTGATTGGCGGGTCGGGTGCGACGATGGGTCTGGTGATTTGCTATCTGCGCAGCCGTTCAGCGCATTTACGCTCTATTGGCCGATTGAGCGTGGTGCCCAGCTTCTTCAACATCAACGAACCCGTTATCTTCGGTACGCCGATCGTAATGAACCCGGTGTTCTTTATTCCATTCCTGCTAGCCCCGATGGTTAACGCCGTGCTGGCCTGGGCGGCGATGACGTTTGATCTGATTGGTCGTGTTATTTCAGTGGTTCCCTGGACGGCACCGGCGCCGATAGGCGCAGCATGGGCCCTGGGCTGGGATTTCCGCGCGGCTATCCTGGTTGTGGTTCTGGCCTGCGTGTCGGCAATCATCTACTACCCGTTCTTCAAAGTGTACGAGAAGCAGCTGCTGGAGCAGGAAGCGGAAGAAGCACAGCGTAATGGGGAAGAGGACAATCAGCAGGTGGCTTAAAGACGTTGTGCCGGGCGGTGGCTGCGCCTTACCCGGCCTACGAGTCGAGTTTTTTTAGGCCCGGTAAGCGAAGCGTCACCGGGCAATTCACTGCACTACTTCAGCGTGCAATCCCCGCACTGCTTAACGTCCGGCAGGCGATAGCGCTGGCAGCAGGTACGGCGTACCAGAAGCCCGTCACGGAGCACAACGGTACGGAATAACGGATTATCGCGACCATCGGAAAGCTGTTTGGCAAAGAAGCAGGACTGGCGCAGGGCCTCCACTTTCTCATCGCCAAGCAGCGGCTTCATTTCTGTTAAATACCAGTGAATTAAATACCCGGTATTACTCCAGATAAGCTTCCCGTTAATCTCGCCCGTTGCTTCAAGTGCCTCTACCACTGGGATCAGGGCCTGGATGACAAGCTGTTCCAGACGTTCCTGAGCAGAGAACTGCTCTGCGCCGCGATCTTCGTGCAGATCAATCCAGAAGCAGGCTGCTCGGCCAGTTTCGTGGAACTCGACGTGAAAATGATCCGGGGAGAGCGCCAGCATGCTCTTTTGGGTTAATACCGCCAGCATGAGCGGGGGAACCATCAGCCCGATATACCACTGTGCCCACAGGGAAAGCAGAGGTTTATTTTCCCGCGTTAGGGTCGGCTGATTGCGATAGATATGGTCGGAATAGGTTGCAAGCAGCGACTGCAGCGTAGAGGGCTGCTGCCACTCAGCGAGCGTCATGGCGTGGTGCGGGGGCGCTTCATCAAGCCTGATAAAGTCCAGCAGGTGGGCGCGCGTCTTAGCAATTTTGTCCCGTATGGCATCCGCAAGCGACGCATTCCCGCTGGTGAGGGGCGCTCGCCAGAGGAGTGGTTCAACGATGTGTGCGGTATGCGTAGCCATAGTTGAGATAGAAATCTAAATGATAATGATTGCCAATCCTAACTATTGCTCATATCAATGGCAAGACTTTTGTCCTGATTAACCGAAGACGCGCTTAAGCGGTTTGTAGCTCTTCACTCAGCAGAATGTTATTGCGACCTAAATGCTTTGCTTCATAGAGGGCTCTGTCCGCTCTCTCCAGAGCGCTTTCCACGTCCTCGTTTTCGAAAATGGCAATACCGATGCTGATGGTGACATTGGTGGCGACGCTTTCGTTGAACAGATGGGGGATTTTCAAATCATAGACTTTCTGACGGATCCGCTCTGCCGTATGGCGGGCGTGTTCAAGTGAAATATTCGTCAGCAGCACCATGAACTCTTCCCCACCGAAACGCGCCACAATATCGCGCGAGCGGACGGCATCACGAATTGCCGCAGAGACGCGCTTCAGCGCCTGGTCACCCATCATATGGCCATAATGGTCGTTATAGGCTTTGAAGTGGTCGATATCCATCAAAAGAACAAAATGTTCGCCGTTTTCTACCGCCGGCAGATTCTCCAGACGGCTCTGCAGGCCGCGACGATTATAGAGCCCGGTTAGCGGGTCCATCATACTGAGATCGGTCAGAGTTTCCCGTTCTTCCAGCAGGCGAGAGAGCAGCTCCTGGGCGAAGCGATCGTTGCGCCGTTGCAAAATGTTATGAATAGCAATAGCCACCACAGGAAGTGCGAAAGAATAGGACATTCTTAGCCATATATCCTGGTCACTTAACCACAGGCAGACAATAAAGGCGGGGAGCGAGTGCAGCGTAAATGCTTTGATATTACTGGCGAAGGCCAGCGTTCCGATAAAAAGCACCGTGAGTAAAGCTATTATCAAATACATCGCCTGGTCATGGGTAATTAGCGAAAATTTCGAATCTATTTGCCAGGCCCACAAAATACCAAAGATTGCTGAAACGGCAGGAATATTTATCTTCCGCGCGCGCTTTTTCCAGTGCCAGACGAACAGACCAGTACTGATCGCGAAAATAGCAATCAGAGGGGCAGAAAACACGCGTACAGAATAGAGCGGGTTTGTTACCGAGAACACGGCTGACGTTGCGTTCAGAAATAAAAATAAACGTAACGATAATTGATATTTTCTTTGAACCAAAGACCGCCAGGATTGTGATGTCATAGTCGTGCGTTTTTATTAAAACTTAATTAAAACAGATGAATAGGTGTGGTTTCGCACTTAATTATGCAAAAAACTCAAAGCGTAATTATAAGAAAAAGTTTATGTGTAGTTAACAGGTGAGCAATTTATCACCTTAGGAAATTTCTGTCATTCTACATAAGGGGAAAGGGCGATTTTTTTTGCTTCACCGCGCTGACAAATGATAATTTTTATCATATGATATTGTTTATCATTATCGTTATGAAAGGGCGATGTATGTTGAACAGGGCGCTGGGAAGTGCATGGGGAGTATTGCTGCCGGGCGTAATCCTTGTCGGTTTGATGTTTGCCGATCTCTCCATCGAAAGCTGGAAGGCCATCATTGTGTCAGGGCTGCTGATGACGTCAGGCATGATCTGGCATAAGCACCTACGCCATTATGTGTTACTGCCATCATGCGTCGCATTAGTCAGCGCAATTCTGGTGATAATGATGAGTTTGAAATAACAGGGAAAATAAGAGGTATTACAGAAGGGAGATAAGATAATTGGTGCGAGGGGGGGGACTCGAACCCCCACATCCGTAAGGACACTAACACCTGAAGCTAGCGCGTCTACCAATTCCGCCACCTTCGCATACCATCGATACTGTAAAAGTATCGTAACCACGGAGGCGCATTCTAGATGTTTTCAGCTTTACGTCAACAGAAAAGTGCGCACCTTTTATTGATTGCTGCAAAAATGGACGGAATTGCGACGCCTGCTTGCCGGATGGCGCTGGCGCTTATCCGGCCTGCATTGTATGGCGAATTATTTCTTTGCCTGACGCGTCATCACGGTGCGGTAGACCTTAAAGCGGCCCGTCTGGGCGATCACTTCGTGGAAGCCGAAGGTTTCGTCCAGCACTTTCGGGTACGCCAGGAAGGCGTTCGCCACGATGCGCAACTCGCCGCCGCTGTTGAGGTGACGAGTCGCGCCACGGATCAGGGTTTGCGCAGCTTCGAGGCTGGTTTCCATCCCGTCGTGGAACGGCGGGTTAGAGATGATCATGTCAAAGCGGCCGGTGACGTCAGAGAAGACGTTGCTGGCAATCACGTCTCCTTCAATGCCGTTGGCCGCAAGCGTTGCGCGGCTTGCTTCAACCGCCGGGGCGCTCACGTCACACAGCGTTAAACGCACTTTTGGTGAATGGCTGGCAAGCACCGTTGAAAGCACGCCCGCGCCGCAGCCCACGTCCAGCACTTTGCCTTTGGTGTGCGGTGTCAGGGTGGAGAGCAGCAGCTTGCTGCCCGTATCCAGCGCGTCACGGCTGAAGACACCCGGCAGGGTTTTGATGGTCAGGCCGTCAAGCTGGTACTCGTCCCAGTATGCCTGCGCATCAAACGTTGTCTGTTTTTCCAGACGGCCATGATACAGACCGCAGCGGCGCGCGCTGTCGACTTTGGTCAGCGGCGCGTAGGCTTCCAGCATCTGCTCGGCGCTACGGACACCGCTGCGGTTTTCACCGACCACGAAAATATCGCAGCCAACCGGCAGCAGGGAGAGCAGGTTCATCAGCTGGAACTGGGCTTCCGGCTTGTTCTTCGGCCAGTAGTAGATCAGCGTATCGCAGTCGGCAATATCGCTCTGCTCCGCCACCAGGCTGAAGCGTGCGCGCTCGCCCATCTGGCGGCTCAGCACCTGCCAGTGGTGGTAGTATTGGGTGTGGGCACGGCTTTCAGCACAGTCAAAACGCGCGGGCAGGTCATCCTGCATATCTCCGGCAAACAGAATACGGCTTTCTTCGAAATCATCACTGTGACGCAGCAAGACTTCACTTGCCGGGGTAAATGCAGACATGAATTGTTCCTCAATAAACTCAGGCGGGGATTATAGTAGGTAGATGGCGCACTTTCGACACATTTGCTATATTTGCGCGCCTGAGAGACAGGAGTTATCCCTATGACATCCCGACGAGACTGGCAGTTGCAGCAGCTGGGCATCACCCAGTGGGCTTTGCGTCGCCCGACGGCGTTGCAGGGCGAAATCGCCATCTCCATCCCCGCGCACGTTCGGCTGGTGATGGTGGCGGAAGAACTGCCTGCCCTGAATGAGCCCCTGATCGGTGATGTCCTTCGCAGCCTGAAGCTGACGCCCGACCAGGTCTTACAGCTGACGCCGGAACGGGTTGCCATGCTTCCTCCTGATAGCCGCTGTAACAGCTGGCGCATCGGAGAGACAAACGACATCTCTCTTCAGGGGAGCCAAATCAGCTCACCAGCGCTGGACGAGCTGAAAGCCAATCCAAAGGCGCGCAGCGCGCTATGGCAACAAATCTGCGAATATGAACACGATTTCTTCCCTCACGACGCCTGACCTGACCGCAGCGTTCGCGATTGAAACACGCGCCCACGCCTTTCCGTGGAGCGAAAAAACGTTTGCCAGCAATCAGGGCGAGCGCTATCTGAACTACCGTCTGGACGTTGACGGCACCCTGGCCGCGTTTGCCATCACGCAGGTGGTTCTTGACGAGGCGACGCTGTTTAACATCGCCGTCGACCCGGCGTTTCAGCGCCGTGGGCTGGGCAGAGAACTGCTTGAGCATCTCATTCGTGAGCTCGAAACCCGCGACGTTTTCACCCTGTGGCTGGAGGTGCGCGCGTCGAATGTCGCCGCCATCGCGCTCTATGAAAGCTTAGGCTTTAACGAGGCGACAGTCCGACGTAACTACTACCCCACCGCAGAGGGACGTGAAGACGCCATTATCATGGCTCTGCCAATTGGATAACGAATATAAGGTTGTAACGATGAAATGGGACTGGATTTTCTTTGATGCCGACGAAACGCTGTTTACGTTTGACTCGTTCGGCGGCCTACAGCGGATGTTTCTCGACTATAGCGTGACCTTCACCGCCGAAGATTTTCAGGACTATCAGGCGGTCAACAAGCCGCTGTGGGTGGATTACCAGAACGGTGCCATCACTGCGTTACAACTTCAGCACCAGCGATTTGACGTCTGGGCGGAGCGCTTAAAGGTCAGTCCGGGGACGCTGAACGAGGCTTTCCTTAACGCCATGGCCGATATCTGTGCGCCCCTGCCGGGCGCGGTTTCCCTGCTGAATGCGTTGAAAGGCAAGGTGAAACTGGGGATCATCACCAACGGTTTTACCGCGCTGCAGCAAATCCGCCTTGAGCGCACCGGCCTGCGCGATCATTTTGACGCACTGGTGATCTCCGAAGAGGTTGGGGTGCCGAAACCGGATCCGCGAATTTTCGATTATGCACTGGCGCAGGCCGGTAATCCCGACCGCGATCGCGTGCTGATGGTGGGTGATACCGCAGAGTCTGATATTCTTGGCGGTATGAAGTCAGGTTTGTCGACCGTCTGGCTGAATGCGCATGGCCGCGTGAAGCCTGAAGGCATCGAGCCAACCTGGACCGTCACGTCATTGACCGAACTGGAGCAACTCCTGTGTAAACAATGATTGCCTGCCCCCCGTTGATGGGTAAAATAGCCGCAATTTTGTATTCCATGATGCGTGGCGTGCTGCCGCGCTTATAAAAGAAGATTTAATTATGACGTTGTCTCCTTATCTGCAAGAGGTGGCCAAGCGCCGTACTTTTGCCATTATCTCGCACCCGGATGCCGGTAAAACGACCATCACCGAGAAGGTGTTGCTGTTCGGACAGGCGATCCAGACTGCGGGTACCGTTAAAGGCCGTGGCTCCAGCCAGCATGCAAAATCTGACTGGATGGAGATGGAAAAGCAGCGTGGTATTTCGATTACCACCTCCGTGATGCAGTTCCCGTATCACGACTGCCTGGTGAACCTGCTGGACACCCCGGGGCACGAAGACTTCTCCGAAGATACCTACCGTACCCTGACGGCGGTGGACTGCTGTCTGATGGTGATCGACGCCGCGAAGGGTGTAGAAGATCGTACCCGTAAGCTGATGGAAGTTACCCGTCTGCGCGATACGCCGATCCTCACCTTTATGAACAAACTCGACCGTGACATCCGCGATCCGATGGAGCTGATGGATGAAGTGGAAAACGAGCTGAAGATCGCCTGTGCGCCAATCACCTGGCCAATTGGCTGCGGTAAGCTGTTCAAAGGGGTTTATCACCTCTATAAAGACGAAACTTACCTGTATCAGACCGGTAAAGGCCACACCATTCAGGAAGTGCGCATTGTGAAAGGTCTGGACAACCCGGATCTCGATGCCGCCGTTGGCGAAGAGCTGGCCGCGCAGCTGCGCGACGAGCTGGAGCTGGTGAAGGGTGCGTCTCACGAGTTCGACAAAGAACTGTTCCTGAGCGGCGAAATTACCCCGGTCTTCTTCGGTACCGCGCTGGGTAACTTCGGCGTTGACCACATGCTGGACGGTCTGGTGGAGTGGGCACCTCAGCCGATGCCGCGTAAAACCGACACCCGCGAAGTGGAAGCGAAAGAAGAGAAGTTCACCGGCTTCGTCTTTAAAATTCAGGCCAACATGGACCCGAAACACCGCGACCGCGTGGCCTTCATGCGCGTGGTGTCCGGTAAGTATGAGAAAGGCATGAAGCTGCGCCAGGTGCGCATCGGTAAAGATGTCGTGATTTCCGACGCGCTGACCTTTATGGCGGGCGACCGTTCGCACGTTGAAGAGGCATATCCGGGCGACATCATCGGTCTGCACAACCACGGTACGATCCAGATCGGCGATACCTTCACCCAGGGCGAGATGATGAAGTTCACGGGTATTCCGAACTTCGCACCGGAGCTGTTCCGTCGCATTCGTCTGCGCGATCCGCTGAAGCAGAAACAGCTGCTGAAAGGCCTTGTTCAGCTCTCTGAAGAGGGTGCCGTCCAGGTGTTCCGTCCAATCGCCAACAACGATCTGATTGTCGGCGCGGTCGGTGTGCTGCAGTTCGACGTGGTGGTTGCGCGCCTGAAGAGCGAGTACAACGTGGAAGCGATTTACGAATCGGTCAACGTGGCGACCGCGCGCTGGGTTGAGTGTTCTGACGTGAAGAAATTCGAAGAATTTAAGCGTAAGAACGAAATTCAGCTGGCGCTCGATGGCGGCGACAACCTGACCTATATCGCGCCAACGATGGTCAACCTGAACCTGACGCAGGAACGTTATCCAGACGTTCAGTTCCGCAAAACGCGCGAACACTAATCCCCTCCCGGAGCACGGCAATCGCCGTGCTCTTCTTTTATTCCTGTCTTATTAGTCCCTTGCGGAATGTTCTTAATTCACCGCAAATTCACGCTATTCGCGCGTTTTTTACGCAATTCTGAAAGCGGCATTGTGAGAGTGATCTATATTTAACTCAGTGTTTAGCACCGGGCATGGATGAATTAACTGTTCAATGCATGTCGATTGGTTCTCCATTTCACCCGTGTGTTTATTCGCGATATATAAAACTACTAAGGAAGTATTTAGCCCGAATAACGGGTAAAACACAGGAATACATCGATGAATATGACAAGACTGAAGATTTCTAAAACTCTGCTGGCTGTAACACTGGGTAGCGTTCTGGTTAGCGGTTCCGCCCTGGCGGAAAGCAGCACCATGGATAAAGCACAGTCCACGGCCGACACCGCAGGGCAAAAAATCGATAGCTCTATGAATAAAGTCGGTAATTTCATGGACGACAGCTCTATCACAGCAAAAGTGAAAGCCGCACTGGTGGATGATGAAGCCATCAAGAGCACCGATATTTCCGTTAAGACCGACAAAAAGGTCGTTACCCTGAGTGGCTTTGTTGAAAGCCAGGCCCAGGCCGAACAGGCTGTGAAGGTGGCGAAGGGTGTCGAAGGTGTCGCATCCGTGAGCGATAAACTGCACGTTCGCGACGGTAAAAACGCCTCGGTGAAAGGTTATGCCGGTGATGCCGCTACTACCAGCGAAATCAAAGCTAAACTGTTAGCAGATGACATCGTGCCGTCTCGTAAGGTGAAAGTGGAAACCACCGATGGCGTGGTTCAGCTTTCCGGTACGGTTGATTCACAGGCGCAAAGTGAACGCGCCGAGTCAATTGCGAAAGCCATTGATGGTGTTAAAAGCGTTAAAAACGATCTGAAAACGAAGTAATTCTGGACCATTCGCCCGTAAGGTTTAACCCTGCGGGCGAAATAAGAACGACTCTGGAAAAACGCCGGTGAGTGACCTGAGCGCTCACGTTTAGCGGCCGACATTAACTATGGTAAAGGAGAAGCTTATGTTTCGTTGGGGCATTATATTTCTGGTTATCGCGTTAATTGCCGCCGCATTGGGCTTTGGTGGTCTGGCAGGTACAGCGGCATGGGCAGCTAAAATTGTCTTCGTCGTCGGTATTATTCTGTTCCTGGTCAGCCTGTTTACGGGTCGTAGACGTCCGTAGCAAACGCAATATTCCTTCAACAAAATAAAGCCAGTCACTGCGACTGGCTTTTTCTTATTTGCGTTACAGGTCGGGTGCGTTACTGTGGAGTGATAAAATAATCAAAAAAGGAAAGCAGAGGTGGGGCAACGAATTCCCGTTACGCTCGGCAATATTGCGCCGCTGACGTTAAAACCGTTTAGTGCGGGTCAACTCGCACTGGTCTGCGAGGGGGGAGGACAGCGCGGCATTTTCACCGCCGGCGTGCTGGATGAATTTATGCGCGCGCAGTTCAACCCGTTTGACCTCTACTTCGGCACGTCCGCCGGGGCGCAGAATCTCTCTGCCTATGTCTGTAACCAGCCCGGCTACGCGCGAAAAGTGATCATGCGCTTCACCACGGCGAAAGAATTTTTTAACCCGGTGCGCTTCGTGCGCGGCGGCAACCTGATCGATCTCGACTGGCTGCTGGAGTCGACCTCCAGCCAGATGCCGCTGGCCATGGATACCGCTGCCCGCCTGTTTGATAGCGGCAAAGAATTCTGGATGTGCGCCAGCCGGGGGGATGACTATTCGCCGGGCTATTTCTCACCGCAGAAGGAGAACTGGCTCGACATCATCCGCGCCTCCAGCGCTATTCCCGGTTTTTATCGTACCGGCGCGCTGCTGGATGGCATCAGCTATCTGGACGGCGGCATCAGCGACGCGGTGCCGGTGCAGGAAGCCGCGCGACGCGGGGCGAAAACTATCGTGGTGATCCGTACCGTTCCGTCGCAAATGTATTACACCCCCCAGTGGTTTAAGCGGATGGAGCGCTGGCTGGGCGACAGCAGCCTGCAGCCGCTGGTGAACATCGCGAAGCAGCATGAAACCACCTACGGCGCGATGCAGCGCTTTATTGAAAAACCCCCGGGCAAGCTGCGCATCTTTGAAATTTATCCGCCTAAGCCGCTGCTGAGCATGGCGTTGGGCAGCCGGTTGCCTGCGTTGCGTATGGATTACAAAACGGGGCGGCTGTGCGGGCGTTACTTCCTGGCGACCGTCGGGAAAATGCTGGCCGAGCAACCGCCTCTGCATCGGCATAAACGCATTATTACGCCACCTGCAATTGTCGCCAATGACGCCCTGACCATGCCGCTGTTGGACATTCCGCAGGCGAATGACGCTTTACTGGATAATGAGGATCTGGCGTGACGCACCGCTTTGTTGATACCCACTGCCACTTTGATTTCCCGCCGTTTACGGGGAATGAAGCGCTAAGCATTGCGAAAGCTGCCGAAGCCGGCGTGCAGGCCATCATTGTGCCGTCGGTTGAAGCGGCCTATTTTACCCGCGTGCTGGATCTCTCCGCGCGATACTCCGCGCTTTATGCCGCGCTCGGCCTGCATCCGATTGTGATTGAGCGCCATCGTGATGAGCATCTCGAAGAGCTGGATCGGGTGCTGCAACGTGCAGGAGAGAAACTTGTCGCCATCGGCGAGATCGGCCTCGATCTCTATCGCGAAGATCCGCAGTTTGAACGCCAGCAGACGATCCTTGACGCGCAGCTTCGGCTGGCAAAGCGTCACGATCTGCCGGTGATCCTCCACTCCCGACGCACTCATGACAAACTGGCGATGCACCTGAAGCGCATCGACCTGCCGCGAAGAGGCGTAGTGCATGGTTTTTCCGGCAGCCTGCAGCAGGCGCAGCGTTTTATTGAACTGGGCTATAAAATTGGCGTCGGTGGCACCATCTCCTATCCGCGCGCCAGTAAAACCCGTGACGTAATGGCGCAGCTGCCTCTCTCTGCGCTGTTACTGGAAACGGATGCCCCCGATATGCCGCTGAATGGTTTTCATGGGCAGCCGAATCGCCCGGAACAGGCGGCGCGGGTGTTTGACGTGCTGTGCGAACTGCGTCAGGAACCTGAAGAGGTCATTGCCAGCGCGCTGCTCGAAAATACCCGTTCGGTTTTTGGCATCACGCTATAGATAAAGCGCCGGACGAATCACCGTTATCTTCTGTTTTTCCAGCGCCCGCGCCAGCGGTTCAATATCCTCCTCCGTGGCGCTACGCCATGACGCCGCCTCGCCGTAAACTCCGTGTGCATGAAACGCGTTAATACGCACCGGAACATTCCCCAACTCGAGGATGAACGCGATCAACGGTTTGATATGTTCCAGATAATCACACTGTTCCGGGATGACCAGCAAGCGGAGCTCCGTCAAACGGTGACGGTCTGCCAGCCAGCGAATGCTCTCCTTAATCTGCGGGTTTTCGCGTCCGGTCAGGAAGCGGTGATGTTCATTCCCCCACGCTTTGAGATCCAGCATTGCGCCATCCAGCACCGGCAGCAGTTTTTGCCAGCCGGTTTCGCTTAGCAGACCGTTGCTGTCTACCAGGCAGGTTAAATGATGTAGCTCAGGATCGGTTTTGATCGCGGTAAATAGGGCGATCAAAAACGGCAGTTGGGTTGTGGCTTCGCCGCCGCTCACGGTGATCCCTTCGATAAAGGGCGCGGATTTACGGACCTGAACGAGGATCTCGTCGACGCTCAGGCGGTGCGCCATGGGCGTGGCCTGCTGCTGGCACAGGCGCAGGCAGGTGTCGCACTGCTGGCAGTGACTCTCCTGCCACCAGACGCGTCCGGCCTGAATGGTCAGCGCGTCGTGCGGGCAGTGGGGCACGCAGTCCCCGCAGTCGTTGCAGCGCCCGATGGTCCACGGGTTGTGGCAGGTTTTGCAGCGCAGGTTGCAGCCCTGCAGGAACAGCGCCAGGCGGCTGCCCGGCCCGTCCACGCAGGAGAAGGGGATGACCTGACTAACTAAAGCGCATCTGCTGTTCATGGCTTATCACGCGCGGCTGACGTTCCAGAATACGGGTATTGCGTGCGGCCTCTTCCCCCAGCCACGTGGTGTTCGTTCTTGAACCCGCTTCCCGGTATTTCTCCAGATCCGACAAGCGAACCATATAGCCGGTCACGCGTACCAGATCGTTACCGGCCACATTCGCGGTGAACTCACGCATACCGGCCCTGAACGCCCCCAGGCAAAGCTGAACCACCGCCTGCGGATTGCGTTTTACCGTCTCATCCAGCGTTAAAATATCGCTGATCCCGGAATGATAGTGTTTATGGTGCGGCGCTACGGCCAGCAGATGATTGACAGGATCCGGTTCGTCACCGTACGGCAGACGCGCCCCCGGCGTGGTGCCCGAATCGGAGCTGATGCCTGACTGGGCGTGAAGCATCGCGCGATGCTTCCAGCCGTGCTTCACCGGCGTATTTTCAACAAACGCCGCAAGCTGTTCGCTGATGCGATAACCCAGCCCGTTGGCCTGCTCGTCTTTCCCGTAACGCCCCGCCATGCCTGCTTTCTCACACAGTACGTTCACCGCTTCGGCAAGACCGTACATGCCAAACATCGGCACAAACCGATCGGCATCAATCAGCCCCTCTTTTACCAGGAAGCTATTCTCAAAGAAGCCGGATTGCCCGTACAGAAAATCGCAGCGCGCATCGATGATGGCGATTTGCTGCTGGCAGTAGTGCGGTAGCGTGTGGGTGAAGAAGTCGTCAATGGATGTGCTGTGTTCGGCGATTGCCTTGAGGTTAAGGCGCACCAGGGTGCTGCCACCGCCCGCCAGCGGCAGAGAGTTGTAACAGCTCACCACGCCAAAACGGCCTTTTGTGAAAATTTTATCATTCACCGGACCGTTTGAAATATGCGGTTTGCTGCATTCACAAATGTTTTTTGCCACCTCAAGCAGTAAATCGTCCGGGGTGATATCGGGATCGTAGATAAAGGTCAGATTGGGTGCAACCTGCTTCATTTCAGCATCTGCACGCAGAATGGCACGGGTGACAGGGCCGTCGGCGGGCCCGATGTTGGCATGCATAAACGCATCGGGCAGCGTTCTGTCGAGATAGCGCCAGAAACGTTTTATTCGGCTATCGATTTCTTCTTGTGTTAGAATTCTAACATACGGGTTCAGTAGTGCATCAAGCTGCCCCAGATAGACCGGCATTGATGTCACTGAAGGAACATGGTGATAGAGAATAGTTAACAGAGAGAGGGCGTCATCAAGATCTTTCGCGCCTTCCAGCTCCAGCCATTCCGAACCGTTAGCCAGGAATTTTTCATAATCCGGCAGCACGTAACGCGGTTTGTAGGGGGCATGACCTTCGTACATGTCGCAGATAAACCCCTCGTCCAGCGCGGCGCGGGCGGCCGGAGATAGCGTCGGGTAGGGCAGGTAATTTTCCGCTTCCAGCGCCAGAAAATGACGTTTTTGCTCCGGGGTTAACAGCGGGCTTGTCACAATGTGCTGGCAACGTTGTTGCAGGGCGTCGGGCATGTTCACTTCCTTGAATGTTCTGCGGATGATGAACGGATTGTAGGAAGCCAGCCTGCCGGCGCTTTTGATCCAACAAGGGGTATCGCTGCTTTAGTCAGCAACTTGCACGCTAAAGTTTGAAGAAGATCTCATTACAGTAATGCAAATTTGTACGCAGTTTTCATTAACTGTGATGAATGTCGAAGTGTGGATGCGGGTGAATGTTAGAATACTCACAGACCCGCAAGGTAAAATTTATACGGCACTGCCGTTGGAGAATGTTATGACCGATTTAACTGCAAGCAGCCTGCGCGCGTTGAAGCTGATGGACCTGACCACCCTGAACGATGACGACACCAATGAAAAAGTCATCGCCCTGTGCCATCAGGCAAAAACGCCAGTGGGTAACACCGCCGCCGTCTGTATCTACCCGCGCTTTATCCCGATTGCCCGCAAAACGCTGAAAGAGCAGGGCACGCCGGACGTGCGCATTGCAACCGTGACTAACTTCCCGCACGGCAATGACGACATTGAGATTGCGCTGGCGGAAACCCGCGCGGCAATTGCCTACGGCGCAGACGAAGTTGACGTGGTGTTCCCGTACCGCGCGCTGATTGCCGGCAACGAGCAGGTCGGTTTTGACCTGGTGAAAGCCTGTAAAGACGCGTGTGCGGCGGCAAACGTGCTGCTCAAAGTGATCATCGAAACCGGTGAGCTGAAAGAAGAGGCGCTGATTCGTAAGGCGTCAGAAATCTCCATCAAAGCCGGTGCGGATTTCATCAAAACCTCTACCGGTAAAGTGCCGGTCAATGCGACCCCGGAAAGCGCGCGCATCATGATGGAAGTTATCCGCGATATGGGCGTATCCAAAACCGTGGGCTTCAAACCTGCGGGCGGCGTACGTACCGCGGAAGACGCGCAGCAGTTCCTGGCGATTGCCGACGAACTGTTTGGCGCTGAGTGGGCTGACTCCCGCCACTACCGCTTCGGCGCGTCCAGCCTGCTGGCAAGCCTGCTGAAGGCGCTGGGTCACGGCGACGGTAAGAGCGCAAGCAGCTACTGATTGCCAGACAATGCCGGATGACGCTTCGCTTATCCGGCCTACAGGATCGCAGGGCGGGTAAGCGTACCCGCCGCCATTCACCCGATTCCGCATGGGGGTTACCGTGTTTCTCGCACAAGAAATTATTCGTAAAAAACGTGATGGTCTTGCTTTAAGCGACGAAGAAATTCGCTTCTTCATCAACGGCATTCGTGACAACACCGTCTCAGAAGGGCAGATTGCTGCCCTGGCGATGACCATTTTCTTCCACGATATGTCGATGCCTGAGCGCGTGTCGCTGACCATGGCGATGCGAGATTCAGGAACCGTTCTGGACTGGAAAAGCCTCAACCTCAACGGCCCGATTGTGGACAAACACTCCACCGGCGGCGTGGGTGATGTGACTTCGCTGATGCTCGGCCCTATGGTGGCAGCCTGCGGCGGTTATGTTCCCATGATCTCCGGGCGCGGCCTGGGCCACACCGGCGGTACGCTCGACAAACTGGAAGCCATTCCGGGCTTCGATATCTTCCCGGATGACAATCGCTTCCGCGATATTATTAAAGACGTTGGCGTGGCGATTATCGGCCAGACCAGCTCTCTTGCTCCGGCAGACAAGCGTTTTTACGCGACGCGTGATATTACCGCCACCGTAGACTCCATCCCGCTGATCACCGCCTCTATCCTCGCCAAAAAACTGGCGGAAGGGCTGGACGCGCTGGTGATGGACGTGAAGGTGGGCAGCGGCGCGTTTATGCCGACCTATGAACTCTCTGCTCAGCTTGCCGAAGCGATCGTTGGCGTCTCCAACGGCGCGGGCGTGCGCACCACCGCGCTGCTGACCGACATGAACCAGGTGCTGGCCTCCAGCGCCGGTAACGCGGTTGAAGTCCGCGAAGCCGTGCAGTTCCTCACAGGTGAATACCGTAACCCGCGCCTGTTCGATGTCACCATGGCGCTGTGCGTTGAGATGCTCATCTCCGGCAAGCTGGCCAAAGACGACGCGGAAGCCCGCGCGAAGCTTCAGGCGGTGCTGGACAACGGCAAAGCGGCGGAGATCTTTGGCCGCATGGTGGCGGCGCAGAAAGGCCCGACCGATTTCGTCGAAAACTACGCGAAATACCTGCCGACCGCGATGCTCAGCAAAGCTGTTTATGCGGATGGCGAAGGTTTTGTCTCCGCCATGGACACCCGCGCGCTTGGCATGGCTGTTGTATCTATGGGTGGCGGTCGTCGTCAGGCATCGGACACCATTGATTACAGCGTCGGCTTTACCGACATGGCCCGTTTGGGCGATAGCGTCGACGGCCAACGTCCGCTGGCGGTGATCCACGCGAAAGACGAAGCCAGCTGGCAGGACGCGGCGAAAGCGGTGAAAGCGGCAATATCTCTTGACGATAAAGCACCGGAAACCACACCGACGGTCTATCGTCGTATCACTGAATAGCGGTATACTGATCTGATCGCATTTTTATGAAGCACTAAGTACGGAGAACAATTATGAAACGTGCATTTATTATGGTGCTGGACTCATTCGGCATCGGCGCAACCGAAGATGCAGAACGTTTTGGTGACGTGGGTTCCGATACCATGGGTCACATCGCGGAAGCCTGTGCAAAAGGCGAAGCGGACAACGGTCGTAAAGGCCCTCTGACTCTACCTAACCTGACCCGCCTCGGGCTGGTAAAAGCACATGAAGGCTCTACCGGTAAAATCGCAGCCGGTATGGACGGCAACGCGGAAGTGGTGGGCGCCTACGCCTGGGCGCACGAGCTCTCTTCCGGGAAAGATACCCCGTCCGGTCACTGGGAAATCGCCGGCGTGCCGGTGCTGTTTGACTGGGGCTACTTCTCCGATCATGAGAACAGCTTCCCGCAGGAGCTGCTCGATAAGCTGGTGAAGCGTGCCAACCTGCCGGGCTACCTCGGTAACTGCCACTCTTCCGGCACCGTGATTCTGGATCAGCTCGGCGAAGAGCACATGAAAACCGGCAAGCCGATTTTCTACACCTCTGCTGACTCCGTGTTCCAGATTGCCTGCCACGAAGAGACGTTTGGCCTGGATAAACTCTACGAGCTGTGCGAAATCGCCCGTGAAGAGCTGACCGAAGGCGGCTACAACATTGGCCGCGTAATCGCGCGTCCGTTTATCGGCGACAAAGCGGGTAACTTCCAGCGTACCGGTAACCGTCATGACCTGGCCGTTGAGCCACCGGCACCTACCGTGCTGCAAAAGCTCGTCGACGAGAAAGGCGGTCAGGTTGTTTCCGTGGGTAAAATCGCGGACATTTACGCCAACTGCGGTATCACCAAAAAAGTGAAAGCGACCGGTCTGGATGCGCTGTTCGATGCCACTATCAAAGAGATGAAAGAAGCAGGCGATAAGACCATTGTCTTCACCAACTTCGTGGACTTCGACTCCTCCTGGGGCCACCGTCGCGATGTAGCCGGTTATGCTGCGGGCCTGGAGCTGTTTGACCGCCGTCTGCCGGAGCTGATGGAGCTGGTGGGGGAAGATGACATTCTGATCCTGACCGCAGACCACGGCTGTGACCCAACCTGGACCGGTACCGACCACACCCGTGAGCATATTCCGGTACTGGTGTACGGCCCGAAAGTGAAGCCTGGCTCGCTCGGTCACCGTGAAACCTTCGCGGACATCGGCCAGACCATTGCGAAATACTTTGGTACGTCTGACATGGAATATGGTAAAGCCATGTTCTAAATCATGTTGGGTGCGGTCTGATGCCCTCACCCCGGCCCTCTCCCACAGGGAGAGGGTGTAAAGAATAAACAATGTAAAAGGAACTGAAGATGGCAACTCCTCACATTAATGCAGAAATGGGTGATTTCGCTGACGTCGTATTGATGCCGGGCGACCCGCTGCGCGCGAAGCACATTGCAGAAACCTTCCTCGAAGACGTGCGTGAAGTGAACAACGTTCGCGGCATGCTGGGCTTCACCGGTACCTATAAAGGCCGCAAAATCTCCGTTATGGGCCACGGCATGGGTATCCCGTCCTGCTCCATCTACACCAAAGAGCTGATCACCGATTTCGGCGTGAAGAAAATCATCCGCGTAGGCTCCTGCGGTGCGGTGCGTATGGACGTTAAGCTGCGTGACGTGGTGATCGGCATGGGCGCATGTACCGACTCCAAAGTTAACCGCATCCGCTTTAAGGATCATGACTTTGCGGCAATCGCTGACTTTGACATGGTGCGTAACGCGGTTGACGCGGCAAAAGCGCTGGGCGTTGACGCACGCGTGGGCAACCTGTTCTCTGCCGATCTGTTCTACTCGCCAGAAGGCGACATGTTTGATGTGATGGAAAAATACGGCATCCTGGGCGTGGAAATGGAAGCGGCCGGTATCTACGGCGTGGCGGCTGAGTTTGGTGCGAAAGCGCTGACCATCTGCACCGTGTCTGACCACATCCGTACCCACGAGCAGACCACCGCTGCCGAGCGTCAGACCACCTTCAACGACATGATCAAAATCGCGCTGGAATCCGTTCTGTTGGGCGATAAAGAGTAATTCTGTCTCTTCCCTCCCTCTCCCTGTGGGAGAGGGCCGGGGTGAGGGCACCAAACCGCACTTAGCGCACGGCCTGTGCAATCCACGCCGACAGCTCCCGCAGCTCTTTTTCCTGCTCCGGAAAATCCCCTGTCAGCGCGTCGCACTCCTGCTGCAGCATATCCGCCCGATACAAACAGCCCTGCAAGCGGGCCGCCAGCGCTTCCAGCGGTGCCGGGTTGAGGCTGTCCGTAAACACCTGCGTGCGGGTAATGTGGCCTTTCTCCACGTCAAAGTGCAGCTCCACGCCGCCCCAGGTAAAACGTTCGTCCAGCAGGTGTGAAAACGCCGGGGCCTGGCCGAAGTTCCATTCCCAGCTGCTCTGGCGTGCAAAGGTTTCGGCGAAGTTGGGCAGATCCGGGGTCTTATCCGGCGAAATCACTTCCGCATCCACGCGCTCGCCGTAATGTTCAAAGAACGCTTCACGGATCGCGTCGCAAATCTGCTCGTGCGTAATCCCCGGCAGCAGCTCCACCAGATTCGCCACGCGTCCGCGCACAGAGGTAATGCCCTTAGCCTGGAGCTTTTTCTTATCAGGATTAAGGTAGTTCGCCAGACGGCTCAGGTCGGCGTTCAGCAGCAGGGTGCCGTGGTGGAACCCGCGATCCATCGTTTCGCGGTAGGCGGAGCCGGAGATCTTGCGGTCGCCCTCGGGCGTTTTGACCACGAGATCGTTCCGCCCCGAGGCTTCAGCCGTCACGCCGAGCGCATTGAGCGCGTTGAGCACAATAGACGTAGAGATAGTTTTGTCGTATTCCGGTTTTTCCGCCATAAAGGTAAAGCAGGTATTGCCCAGATCGTGAAACACCGCGCCGCCGCCGCTGCTCCTGCGTGCGAGACGGACGTTGTCCTCTTCCATACGCCGGGTGTTGCACTCTTTCCACGGGTTTTGCGCGCGGCCGATGACCACCGTATCGGCGTTACGCCAGAGAAACAGGACGCGCTGGGTGGCGGGCATCTGGCGGAAGATGCACTCTTCAACCGCGAGATTAAACCAGGGATCGTGAGAGTCAGAGATAAGCAGGCGTAACGTCGTCATGGCAGAGTTCCTTTTCCATATCTTTCGCCTACTTTATCACTATTCCTTCTTCTCGCTCTCTTCGTCTTCGGGAACCGACCTGCTGGCGGTCAGCAGGAACGGCGACTGCTGCCAGCGGGTACGCTTGCCCTGAAGCAACGTGCGCGCCAGCACGACGCCAATCGCCAGCGAGAGTAACAGCATCAGGCGCAGAATATTGGTGGTGTTATCCACCTGCTTAGCTTCTGTTGGCAGGGTGTGGGTATCCAGCGTCAGGCGCAGATACCCCAGCGGGCCATTTTTACCCTGAACGGGTTCGACAATCTGCTGGTTGAAATAGCCTCCGGCTTTTTTGCCGTCCAGCGCCAGCCTGTCGCGCAAGTCGACGTGCTCACCGGCGCGGGCAATCAGGTCGCCTTTTTCATCGTACACGCCCGCATCCAGAATGCGGCTGTTTTCCGTGAGCTGACGCAAGACCTGGCCTATCCGCTTATCGTCCGGCGTTTCATTGCGCATCAGGGGCGCAACGTTGAGCGTCACCTGACGCGCCAGGGTACGGGCCAGCTCTTCAAACTGCGGGTTGCGCTGCCGCTGATGATTCTGGCTAAACCACGATGCCCCTTGCATCAATGCGACTAACAGTGCGAGACAGATCAGGACAATCACGGCGCGATGAAGCCGGAATTTCAGTTTTGCGCGAGCCATATTCCACCTGCTGAAAATTTAGGGCTTAATGTTGCCAGAAGTGATGGTTACAGGGTAGCCTCATGCGTTATTTTCCCTCTGGAACCTTCCGGCGCGAACAAAATTACAGGAGCTTTAATGCCGAACATTACCTGGTGTGACCTGCCAACGGATGTCTCTTTATGGCCAGGATTGCCGCTCTCGTTAAGTGGCGATGAGGTGATGCCTCTGGATTACCACGCTGGCCGTAGCGGCTGGCTCCTCTATGGACGCGGTCTGGATAAGCAACGCCTGACCCAGTATCAAACCAAACTGGGCGCGGCGATGGTCATTGTTGCCGCCTGGTGCGTGGAAGATTACCAGGTCATTCGCCTCGCGGGTTCCCTGACGCAGCGCGCCACGCGTCTGGCGCATGACGCCGGGCTGGACGTTGCGCCTCTCGGCAAAATTCCGCACCTGAAAACGCCGGGTCTGCTGGTGATGGACATGGACTCCACCGCTATTCAGATCGAATGTATTGACGAGATTGCTAAACTGGCAGGCAGCGGCGAGCTGGTGGCGGAAGTCACCGAGCGTGCGATGCGCGGCGAGCTGGACTTCACCGCCAGCCTGCGCCAGCGCGTGGCGACCCTGAAAGGGGCCGATGCTAACATCCTGCGCCAGGTGCGCGACGTGCTGCCGCTGATGCCGGGGCTGACGCAGCTGGTGCTGAAGCTCCAGTCCCTCGGCTGGAAAGTGGCGATCGCCTCCGGTGGCTTTACCTTCTTTGCGGATTATCTACGCGAGAAACTGCATCTGACCACGGTGGTCGCTAACGAGCTGGAAATCATGGACGGCAAGCTGACCGGCCAGGTGATCGGCGATATCGTGGATGCCCAGTACAAAGCCAATACCCTGACGCGCCTGGCGGAAAAGTATGAGATTCCGGTCGAGCAGACCGTCGGCATTGGCGACGGCGCGAACGATCTGCCAATGATCAAAGTGGCTGGCCTTGGCATTGCCTACCATGCCAAACCAAAAGTGAATGAAAAGACGGAAGTCACTATCCGTCACGCTGACCTGATGGGGGTGTTCTGCATTCTCTCCGGCAGCCTTAATCAGAAATAATGAGGTAAACCGTGGCGAAAGCTCCAAAACGCGCATTTGTCTGTAATGAATGTGGTGCGGATTATCCGCGCTGGCAGGGGCAATGCAGCGCCTGTCATGCCTGGAACACCATCACCGAAGTGCGTGGTGTGGCGGCTTCGCCGAGCGTGGCCCGCAATGAACGCCTGAGCGGCTATGCCGGTAACGCGGGCGTGGCGAAGGTGCAAAAACTTTCTGACATCAGCCTCGAAGAGCTGCCGCGCTTCTCCACCGGGTTCAAAGAGTTTGACCGCGTGCTCGGCGGCGGCGTGGTGCCGGGCAGCGCGATTCTGATCGGCGGTAATCCGGGCGCGGGTAAATCGACCCTGCTGCTGCAAACGCTCTGCAAGCTCGCCGAACAGATGAAAACCCTGTACGTGACGGGTGAAGAATCCCTCCAGCAGGTGGCGATGCGCGCTCACCGTCTCGGCCTGCCGACCGGTAACCTGAACATGCTGTCGGAAACCAGCATCGAGCAGATCTGCATGATCGCCGAAGAAGAGCAGCCGAAGCTGATGGTGATCGACTCCATCCAGGTAATGCACATGGCGGACATTCAGTCCTCGCCGGGCAGCGTGGCGCAGGTGCGTGAGACCGCCGCTTACCTGACGCGCTTTGCCAAAACGCGCGGCGTGGCGATTGTGATGGTCGGCCATGTGACCAAAGATGGCTCTCTGGCGGGTCCGAAGGTGCTCGAACACTGTATCGACTGCTCGGTGATGCTCGACGGCGACGCGGATTCCCGCTTCCGCACCCTGCGCAGCCACAAGAACCGCTTCGGCGCGGTGAATGAGCTGGGTGTGTTTGCTATGACCGAGCAGGGGCTGCGCGAGGTCAGCAACCCGTCGGCCATCTTCCTGAGCCGCGGCGATGAGATCACCTCCGGCAGTTCGGTAATGGTGCTGTGGGAAGGGACGCGCCCGCTGCTGGTTGAAATTCAGGCGCTGGTGGATCACTCGATGATGGGTAACCCGCGACGCGTGGCGGTCGGTCTGGAGCAGAACCGCCTGGCGATCCTGCTGGCGGTGCTGCACCGGCACGGCGGCCTGCAGATGGCGGATCAGGATGTGTTCGTCAACGTGGTTGGCGGGGTGAAAGTCACTGAGACCAGCGCAGACCTGGCGTTGCTGCTGGCGATGGTCTCCAGCCTGCGCGACAGACCGCTGCCGCAGGATCTGGTCGTCTTCGGTGAAGTGGGTCTGGCCGGGGAAATCCGTCCAGTGCCGAGCGGACAGGAGCGTATCTCCGAAGCGGCAAAACACGGCTTCCGTCGGGCGATCGTTCCCGCCGCCAACGTACCGAAAAAAATCCCGGAAGGGATGCAGGTCTTTGGCGTTAAGAAACTCGCAGATGCGTTAAATGTCTTTGACGACTTATAATTACGTATTCGATTTTGCAGGAGGCACCGTAATTTATGTCATCATTTGACTACATCAAGACCGCGATCCGCCAGAAGGGCTGCACGCTGCAGCAGGTGGCGGACGCCAGCGGCATGACCAAAGGCTACCTGAGCCAGTTGCTGAACGCCAAAATCAAAAGCCCCAGCGCGCAGAAGCTTGAAGCGCTGCACCGCTTTCTGGGGCTGGAGTTCCCGCGAATGCAAAAGAACATCGGCGTGGTGTTCGGCAAGTTTTATCCGCTGCATACCGGGCATATCTATCTGATCCAGCGCGCCTGTAGCCAGGTGGACGAGCTGCACATCATCATGGGCTACGACGAAACGCGCGATCGCCAGCTCTTTGAAGACAGCGCCATGTCGCAGCAGCCCACCGTGCCTGACCGTCTGCGCTGGCTGCTTCAGACCTTTAAGTACCAGAAAAACATTCGCATTCATGCCTTTAATGAAGAGGGCATGGAGCCGTATCCGCACGGCTGGGACGTGTGGAGCAACGGCATCAAAGCGTTTATGGAAGAGAAGGGCATTGCGCCTAACTGGATCTACACCTCTGAAGAGTCCGACGCGCCGCAGTTCCGCGAGCATCTGGGCATCGAGACGGTGCTGATCGACCCGAAACGCACCTTTATGAACATCAGCGGGGCGCAGATCCGCGAGAACCCGTTCCGCTACTGGGATTATATTCCGACCGAAGTGAAGCCGTTCTTCGTGCGTACGGTGGCTATTCTGGGCGGCGAGTCGAGCGGTAAATCAACGCTGGTCAACAAGCTGGCGAACATCTTCAACACCACCAGCGCGTGGGAGTATGGACGCGATTACGTCTTCTCGCACCTCGGCGGCGACGAGATGGCGTTGCAGTATTCCGACTACGATAAAATCGCGCTCGGGCACGCCCAGTACATTGATTTCGCGGTGAAATACGCTAACAAAGTGGCGTTTATTGATACCGATTTCGTCACCACGCAGGCGTTCTGTAAAAAGTATGAGGGGCGCGAGCACCCGTTCGTGCAGGCGCTGATTGACGAATACCGCTTTGACCTGGTGATCCTGCTGGAAAACAACACCCCGTGGGTGGCTGATGGCATGCGCAGCCTGGGCAGCTCGGTGGACAGGCGCGAGTTCCAGACCATGCTGGTGGAGATGCTTAACGAGAACAACGTTGAGTTTGTGCATGTGGAAGAGTCGGATTATGACACCCGCTTCCTGCGCTGCGTCGAGCTGGTGAAGGAGATGATGGGGGAGCAGGGGTAATAACTTCCCCTCGCCCTTTTGGGGTGAGGGGGAATACCTCAGAACTCAACCACCACCTTCCCGCGCATATGCCCCTCCAGCACCTTACGGTGCGCTTCGGTAATGCTTTCTACGCTCAGCCCGTGCAGCGTTTCGCTGAGCGAGCTTTCCACCACGCCGTTATCCACCAGCTTCGCCACCTCATTTAAGATCTCACCCTGACGCGCCATATCAGCGGTCTGGTACATGCTGCGGGTGTACATAAACTCCCAGTGCAGGGCGGCAGATTTGGACTTCAGCTTGTCCTGGTTCAGCGGATGTTCATTCTCAACGATGGAACAAATATGCCCCTGCGGCGCAATCAGTTCACTGACCGCATCCCAATGCCCGTCGGTGTCGTTGAGGATGAAAATATAATCCACGAAGGTAAGCCCCTGCTTCGCCAGCTCGCCTTTTAGATCGCGGTAGTTGACCACTACGTCAGCACCGCGATCGCGGCACCATTGGGCGGAATCTTCTCGTGAAGCGGTTGCGATAATCTTCACCTTGCTGTTGTGCTTCGCAAACGGGATCGCCAGCGATCCCACGCCGCCTGCGCCGCCGATGATCAGCAGGGTTTTGTCCGCTTCGGCATCCTGAATATTCAGCCGTTCAAACAGACCTTCCCACGCGGTGAGCGCAGTTAAGGGTAGCGCAGCGGCTGCCGCCCAGCCGAGGCTGGCTGGCTTGTGGCCGACAATGCGCGCATCTATCAGCTGATGAGTGGTATTGCTGCCCGGGCGGGTGATGTCGCCCGCGTACCACACCTCATCACCTGGTTTGAAGCCAGTGACGCCAGCTCCAGCGGCTTTGACGACCCCGCTGGCATCCCACCCCAGAATTCGCGGCTCGTTCAGCCCATTTTTGGCGATGCCTGCATGCACTTTGGTATCAACCGGGTTAATAGATACGGCTTTCACCTCTACCAGCAGATCGTGTTCGCCAGGCGTCGGCATTGGCGGGGTGATTTCAATGAAGGTGGACGGATTTTCTGGGTTAACGGCAATGGCTTTCACTGACATGGTGTGCTCCTCAATGGAATGCGTTTTGTTGAGGCTAGTCTATTAAGTGGCCAGCCGCATGATAAGATGGACAATCATGAACTCAGCGTTCGTACAGGGTGAACAATCATGTTTAAACAGCTGCAGGATATGGCGCTGTTTGCGCTGGTGGCGGAGATGGGCAGTTTTACCGTGGCGGCGCAGAAAGCCGAACTGCCGAAATCCAGTGTCAGCCAGCGGATCAGCCAGCTGGAGCAGCAGGTGGGGATCCGTCTGCTTAACCGCACCACGCGCAGGATCAGCCTGACGTTCGCGGGAGAGCACTATCTGGTGCACTGTCGCGAGATGCTGGCGGCCAGCGAGCGGGCGGAGTATGCCATTCAGCGCCTGCGTGAAAACCCCAGCGGCCGGCTGCGTATTACCTGCCCGGCGGGGATTGGCGCGACCCTGCTGGCGCATATGAATGCCGAGTTTCAGCTTCGCTATCCTGACGTGTCGCTCGATGTATCGATCTCTGACGACGTGGTGGACCTGGTCGAGTCCGGTTTTGACGTGGCGCTGCGCACCGGCAAGCCGCAGGACTCCTCTCTGATAGGCAGAATGATCGGGCACTGCCCGCGCTACATGCTGGCCTCGCCGGACTACCTGGCACGCCGGGAGCCGTTAATCCATCCCCGACAGCTGGTGGAGCACCGCTGTATTACGCACCGGGCGTGGTCGGAGTGGCTGCTGCGAAGCGAGAGCGAGGATTACCGCTACCTGCCGGACAACGGCCACATGACCGATAATCTGGTGTACGCCCGCGAATGCGCGATTGCCGGGGCGGGGATCACGCTGCTACCCGCATTTCTGCTGGAAGATAAGATCGAAAAGGGGACGTTGGTTCAGGTGCTGCCGGAATGGCGCGTTGAAGGTAACGATCTCTGGCTGGCCTATCCGAGCCGGAAGCTGAATTCGCCCGCGCTGATGAGCTATATCGAGTTTGCGATGCAGTTTGATGAGGTGAAGCGGTATTACGTGGGTGGGTGATGTTGTGCGGCCTGATGCCCTCACCCTGAATAAAAAACGGCAACCGAGGTTGTAATGCCAGTCAGTTAAGCAACTGACTGGCTTTTTTTCGGGGCTGTGGAGTATCTCCAGGGCCTTTCCTTT